>JAFGRT010000126.1 GCA_016935015.1 Acidobacteriota bacterium
GAGTTTGGCTGGGGCGTGGATGGAAGAGAAGAACGGGACACGGATTGAATGGTTGGGTGTGGATGAAGAATGGGACACGGATCGAACAGATCGAACGGATGAAAACGGATCAGACAGAACGGCCGGGATTTCCTCTTATCGACAGTTCCCTATAATACGCTGGGCTCTCTATGCAAATATTGTTTTCAGAAAAGGAACGTTAGATTCTCGCCCAGGGCAGTTTCGCCTGCTATCGGCGCAGATTTCGTTACACGGTAATGAGATGAAGAAAAATCACCGGGCTGGAAATTTCAGGTGAGGGATCCTCCCCTGAACGAGCTTAAAACAGTTTCGGATTTTTGGATTGCTCGATTATGCAAAACAGAGCGGCAGTAGAATTTCCCTGGCCACGGATCAAACAATAAAAACTGGAAAACTGGGGACCTGGTGAACAGGATTGGTCTGGCGGAAATGGTGGGGCCAGGTTTCTGGTCCGTTTTCATCCGTTCAATCTGTGCAATCCGTGTACCATTCTTCCCTTCCCATTCTTCCTCGGAAATCATCAGGGGAAATAATATAGAGGGGGCGGGATGTTGCGCTATAATGGGTGTGGACCGGCTGCGGCCGGGCGGACATGAGGGGTGGGGACGTCATGATGGACAAGGAATCGCGCATTCTCAACCTGGCCGTCACCCGGGGCTTCATCACCCGGGAGGACCTCTCGGCGGTGACGGACGACACACCGACGCCCGATCCGGCGGCGCTGGCTGAAGGCCGCTCCATCCGCCTGCAAACCCTGATCCAGGCCGGCCTGCTCAGCGAGGCGCTGGTAGCCGAGCTGGCGAGGGAACTGGACCGTGAGGTGCAACCCACCCTGCTGGGGGATACCGCCGCGCCCGACCCGGCGGCCACGGTCGTCACGCCGGCGCGGCCGCGTCACCGCCGGGTATCGGTGGAACTGCCGGCCCACGCGCCCCGGCAGCTGGGCCGCTACGAACTGATATCGCGCCTCGGTGAAGGGGGGATGGGCGAGGTCTATCAGGCCTGGGATCCGCAGCTGAACCGCCACGTGGCCCTCAAGGTGCTGAAGGCCGACGATGCCATGCAGCGCCGCCGCTTCCTCCAGGAGGCGCGGGCCCAGGCGCGGGTGGACCATCCCAATGTCTGCCGCATCTACGAGGCCGGCGAACCCGACGGCCGGCCGGCCATCGCCATGCAGTTCATTCGCGGCCAGTCGCTGCGCCAGGCGGCGGAACAGATGACCCTGGAGGAGAAAGTGCGGGTCATGCGCCAGGTGGCCGAGGCCCTGCACGCCGCCCACCGGCTGGGGCTGATCCACCGCGACGTCAAGCCGGGCAACATCATGATGGAGCGCACCGACGAGGGGGAATGGCGCCCCTACGTCATGGATTTCGGCCTGGCCCGCGAACAGGCGGCCGAGGGCCTGACCGTCACCGGCGAGGTGCTGGGCACACCGCAGTACATGGCGCCGGAGCAGGCCCGGGGCGACGCGTCGGCCCTGGACCGGCGCACCGACATCTACAGCATCGGCGCCACCCTGTACGAGCTGCTGACGGGCCGGCCGCCCTTCACCGGCGAGGGGCCGGTGCAGGTAATCCTGCGCCTGCTGCAGGACGAACCGGAGACGCTGCGCCGGCTGGACGCGCGCATTCCGCGGGACCTGGAAACCATCACCATGAAATGCCTGGAGAAAGAGCCGCAGCGGCGCTACACCTCGGCCCGGGCCGTGGCCGAGGACTTGGACCGCTTTCTCAACGGCGAGCCCGTGGCCGCCCGGCCCGGCTCCTGGCTGTACCGGCTGGTGAAGAAAATCCGCAAGAACCGGGCGCTGGTGGGTCTGGCCGCGGCGGCGCTGGTGACCCTGGCCCTGCTGACCGCCTTCGGCCTGCGCGCCATCTGGCAGACCCGTGAGCAGGCCCGTTTCGGGCGCCTGTACCAACAGACGGTCCAGGAGATGGAGCGGCTCATGCTCCAGTCGCGAACCATGCCCCTCCACGATACGACGCGCGAGCGACAGGTCATCACCGGCTGGCTGCTGCGCATCAACAACGAGCGGCCGCGCCTGGGCGAGGCGGGGCAGGGACCGGCAGCCTATGCCCTGGGCTGCGGCTACCGGCTGCTGGACGATCCGGCCGCCGCCTGCACCGTCCTGCAGCAGGCCTGGCAGTCGGGGTACCAGGGGCCGGAAGTGGCCCATGCCCTGGGCCGCGCCCTGGGCGAACAATACCAGAAGGAAATGCAGGCCGCCGAAAAAATCCGCGACGCATCCCTGCGCGAGGCCGAGGAGAGCCGCCTGGAGCGGGAGTATCTGCAGCCGGCCGTACACTATTTGCGGCAGGCCCGGGCGGAGAACCAGCCCCTGGCCGAAGCCCGGCTGGCCTTTTACGAAAAGGACTACGACACGGCGGTGGCCCGGGCCGCGGCGGCGCTGGAAGATGCACCCTGGGATGCCGAGGCCGTGGAGATCATCGCCGGCGTGCACGCCTTGCGGGCCAAGGATGCCTTGCAGGAGGGACGCTACGACGAGGCCCTGGCCTTGCTGGAGCGGGCCGAGACGGAATATCGCCGGATGGCGGACATGGTACGCAGCGACGCCGGGGTGTACCTGGATCTGAGCCGCTTGCGCATGTCCCGCATGTGGGTCACCTTGCAGCAGGCGGGCGAGGTGGATGAGGCGGACCGCCGGCAGGCCCTGGCCTACTGTGACCAGGCCCGCCAGGCCGATTCGGATTCCGTGGGCGCCCGCTTCGTCGAAGCCCGGGTGCATCTCTTCTGGGGTGGCTACGCCACCGGCCGCGGGCAGGATCCGAGGCCGTTCTTCGATGCGGCGGAGACGGAGGCCCGGGCGGCGGTGGCGCTGGCGCCGCAGTCCGTCGAGGCCGGCAATACCCTAGGCGAGGTCCTCCGCCAGCGCGGCGCATGGGCCATGCGTCACGGCGGCGATCCCCGGCCGCTGCTGGAAGAAGCGGCCGGCCTGTTCCGCCGCTCGCTGGCGCTGAATCCCAACGATTTCGTGGCCCGTCACAACCTGTCCATCACCACCGTTATGAGCGGTGTGGTGCGGATGCACGCCGGCGAGGATCCGCGCCCCCTGTTCCGGGAGGCGGTGGCGAGTTACGGCGAGGTTCTCACCGATCACCCGCGGGTGGCTTCCACCTGGCTCAACCGGGCCACGGCCTATATCTCCATGGGCCAGTACGCCATGGATCACGGCGAGAATCCGCGCCCCGACCTGGAAGCGGCCATCGCCGACCTGGAGCATGCCGCCGATCTCATGCCGGGCGATGCCAAGGTTCGCTCCCGCCTGGGCGATACTTATGCCGTACTGGGCGAACACCTGCAAGGGCAGGGGATCGATCCGGCCGAGACCTTCAACAAGGCGGTGGCCTGTTTCGACGAGGCGCTGGTCTGCGCACCGGACCTGATGGAGGCGCTGCGGGGCAAGGGGATCGTGCTGCAACAGCAGAGCGAATATCTCATGAACCACGGCCGGGACGCCGGCCGGGAGCTGGCGGCGGCGCGGGAGTGTTATGAGCGGGCGCTGGCCATCAACGCCACGGACCCCCATCTGCTCAACAACATGGGCAACGTGTACGCCGCCCTGGTGTGGCAGGGCCTGCTATCCGGGGGTGAAACGGACGAATGGCACCGCCGGGCGGTGGCCCACTATGAACGGGCGCTGGCCATCAACCCGCAGGATCACGTGGCCGCTGCCAACCGAGCCTTCGAATTCCTGCAGCTGGCCGAGCATCACAGCGAGACCGGGGCGGACGTGTCGGCCTGGCTGGCGGAGGCAGCCCGCAGCCTGGAGCGGTCCCGGGCTGTGAATTCGCGCTACTTCCACGGCTGCATGTTCCTGGGGGACGTAGCGCGCCTGGAGGCGGAGGCGCGGCTGCGGTCCGGCCGTTCAGCCGACGAGGCGCTGGCGCGCAGCCGCACGGCCTATGCGGCGGCCCTGGCCCTCAACGAATCCTCCGCTGACGCCATGTACCGCCGCGGCCGGCTGGAGCTGCTGACTGCGGTGGCGGCGCGCCGCCGGGGAGATCCGGGCGCCGGACAACTGGCAGCCGCGGAAGACACATTCCGCGCCGTGACGAACCTCAACGCCGATTACGCCCCGGCCCATGCCCTGTGGGCCGAGACAGTCGTCCTGCGACTGGCATGGGGGCAGGCCGGAGCCGCCCGTAGCGCGGATATCCGGGCGGACGGTCTGGCGGCGGCCGAGCGGGCCCTGGCCGTCAACCCGCGGCTGACCCGGGCGCGATGGGCCCGCGCCGGCCTGCTGGCCGATCGGGACGCTGCCGCGGCGGAGCGGGAACGCGTACGGGCGGAACGCCCCGGCTTCGACGAGACCCTTCGTCGCCTGTATGGCCTTGGCGAATGAAGAGCGGGCCACGGGGGGGGAATGGCACACGGGGGGGAATGGGACACGGATCTAACGGATTTAACGGATGAAAGCGGATCAGACCGCAAGGCCGGGATTGCCGCATACCGAAAATATGTCGTAACGCGACGGTCCGCCCCGATTTTATAGTCAGAAAAAAAACTTCAAAACCTGATACGGGTGATTTTTCGACGTGTAACGGAACATATTCCGGTAGAAAGGATGCAGACGAAGAAACCCGACGCGATGATGATTCCAGACGCGGAATCCTACCCTGAACGAGCTCAAAACAGTTTCGGATTTTTGGATTGTTCGATTATGCAACACAGAGCGGCAGCAGAATTTCCCCGGCCACGGACAAAACAAAAAAAACCGGAAAACTCGGGATCTGGTTTACAGGATTGGTCTGGTGGAAATGGTGGGGTCAGATCTCTGATCCGATTTCATCCGTCCCCTCCGTTCAATCCGTGCCGCAGCCTTCTGTTTCGTCCACTCCCGGGCCGGACGCTGAAGTCCTATTTCTGAAACTGCAAAAGCGGGGAAAGTCTGTGGCGTTATGAAGAGTTTCCGGAATTGGCAAATCCTGGACTTACTATCTGATCCGCTTTCATCCGTCCGATCGGTTCAATCCGTGTGCCATTCCCCCCGTGTGCAATCTCGTTGTTACGGATGGAGAAAGAGGATGACGGCCTGGCGGGAGACTTCCAGCAACCAGGTGGGGAACAAGCCGAACCAGAAGATCAGCAGGCAGCAGACCAGCACCACCACCCCGGCGGCGGGATGAATGCGCACCTCGCGTTTGCCGTCCGGCTCGAACATGAACATGTAGACCACCACCCGCAGGTAGTAGTAGACGCTCACCAGGGCGGCCAGCACGGCCAGCACGGCCAGCAGGTACATCTTCTCCTCCACGGCGGCGCTGAACAGGAAGAATTTGCCGATAAAGCCGGCGGTGGTGGGGATGCCGGCCAGGGAGATGAGGCAGATGGTCAGGGGGAAGCTCAGCTGCGGATACTGGAAGCCGATCCCCTTGTAGTCCTCCAGGGTGACACGCCGGTCGTCACGGCCGGAGAGAATGGTGATAATGGTGAAGGCGCCCAGGTTCATCAGGGCATACGCCACGGCATAGTAAAGGATGGCGGTGATGCCCGTCTGGTTGGCGGCCACGATGCCGATGAGGATGTAGCCGGCGTGGGCGATGGACGAATAGGCCAGCATGCGCTTGATGTTGGTCTGGGTCAGGGCGCTGAGGTTGCCGATCCACATGGTCAGAATGGACGACACCACCAGCAGCTGCACCCACTGCGGCAGGTCGTGGGGGAGCACCTGGAAGAGGATGCGGATCAGGGCGGCGAAACCGGCCATCTTGGAGGCCACGGACAGGAAACCGGTGATGGGCGTGGGCGCGCCTTCGTACACGTCGGGTGCCCAGACCTGGAAGGGCACCACGGCCACCTTGAAGCAGAAGCCGACGATGATGAGACCGAAGCCGATGAGGAAGAGCAGGGGGATCTGCTGCTGGCCGTTTACGGCGGCGGCGTGTTTCAGGATGGCCTGGTAGGATGTGCTGTGGGCCGAGCCGTAGATGAGGGCCACGCCGTAGAGCAGGATCGCCGATGAAAACGAGCCCATGAAAAAGTACTTGATGGCCGATTCGTTGGAGGCGGCGTCGTCGCGGCGGATACCGGCCAGCACGTAAGTGGCGATGGACAGGATCTCCAGACCGATGAACGTCAGCAGCAGGTCCGTGGAGAGGACCATGAAGTTCATGCCGGCGCTGGCGAAGAGCAGCAGGGCAAAGTACTCGAAGGTGGGCAGTTTGAGGCGGTGCAGGTAGTTGAGGGAGCCCAGGGTCATGACGACGCCGATGGCGGCGAACAGCACACGGAAAAAAATGCTGAAGGCGTCGGTGGTTACCATGCCGTTGAAGAAGAGTTTGCCGGCTGATTCGGGCACCAACAGGGCGCCGACGATGGATGTAGCGAAGCCGAGCAGGGCCAGGGTCCCGCCGAAGGAGCGTGAATTGCGGCCGAGGAAAGGGCCCAACACCATGACCAGGATGCCGAAGATGCAGAGAATGAGTTCGGGTAAGATGGCCGAGAAGGATATATCGCTCACGAATCCACTCCTTAGTCGTTCTGGGGGACAGCTTCCGTCCGGTGAGCCGGTATGGGCTGCTCCAGCCGGGCTTCACGGATTTCCAGGACCGTGTCTTCGGCCCGGACGGCCTGCACGCCGGCCAGGGCCCGGTCCAGGCTGCGGTCCATGGGCCGCAGGAAGGTGCTGGAGTAGATGCCCATCCAGACCACCATGATGACGATGGGCGTCAGGATCAGTTTTTCGCGCAGGTCGAGGTCGGTGAGGGCCTCGTTCTCGGCGTGGCGGATCTTGCCCAGGAATACCCGCTGGTACATCCAGAGCATGTAGACGGCCGACAGGATCATGCCCGAGGCGGCCAGCACGCCGTAGAGAATGTTGTCGAGGAAGGCGCCCTGCAGGATCAGGATTTCGCCGACGAAGCCGTTCAGCCCCGGCAGTCCGATGGACGACAGGGTGATGATCATGAAGAAGGTGGCGAAAACCGGCATGCGATGGGCCAGGCCGCCGAAATCGGCGATGAGCCGGGTGTGGCGGCGGTCGTAAATCATGCCCACCAGCAGGAAGAGAGCGCCGGTGGACAGTCCGTGATTGAGCATCTGGTACGTGGCGCCCTGGGCGCCGATGAGGTTGAAGGCGAAGATGCCCAGGACCACGTAACCCAGGTGGCTGACGGACGAATAGGCCACCAGTTTCTTGACGTCGGGCTGGACCATAGCCACCAGGGCGCCGTAGATGATGCCGACGATGGCCAGCGTGCAGACCCAGGGAGCCAGTTCCACCGAGGCGTTGGGAAAGAGCGGCAGGCAGAAGCGGAGCAGGCCGTAGGTCCCCATTTTCAGCAGCACGCCGGCCAGGATGACGGAGCCGGCGGTGGGGGCCTCGACGTGGGCGTCGGGCAACCAGGTGTGGAACGGAAAGAGGGGTACCTTGATGGCGAAGGCCAGGCCGAAGGCCAGGAAAAGCAGCAGCTCGGCCTGGTGCGGCAGGACCAGTTCGCCGGCGGCCAGGGCGTCGCGCAGCTGCAGGAAGGAGAAGGTCTGAATGCCTGTCTGCTCGGCGTGGAGGTAAAACAGGGTCAGGATGCCCACCAGCATGAGCAGCGAGCCGGCCATGGTATAAATGAAGAATTTGACGGCGGCGTAGACCCGGTTCTTGCTGCCCCAGACGCCGATGAGGAAGTACATGGGGATGAGCATGATCTCCCAGAAGAGATAGAAGAGCACCAGGTCCAGGGAGAGGAACACGCCCAGGATGCCCGTCTCCAGCACCAGCATAAAGATCATGTACTCCCGCACGTGCTTGCGGATGGCCCACGAACCGAGGATGGCCAACGGCGTGATGAAAGTGGTCAGGATCACCAGGAAGAGGGAGATGCCGTCCACGCCCAGAAAGTAATGGATTTTAACGGTGCCGATCTGGAACCATTCGGTGAATTCCTGGAACTGGAAGGCGTCGGTGGCCGGATTGAAATGACCCCACAGGACCAGCGAGGCGACCAGGGCCATGAGGGAGCTGACCAACGCGACGCCGCGGTGGGTGTTGATGCTCTCGCGCGGAACGAACAACAGCATGATGGCCCCGATCAGGGGGAGAAAAATGATGAGCGAGAGGATGACATCCATAATTCGGTGTTCCCTTTCTGACAGTTACATGGGCGGTGCCTAGGCACTCCAGAAAAACAGGATAAAGATGACGAAGAAGAGGCTGCCCACCACGACCCAGCCCAGGTAGGATCGGAGCAGGCCGTTCTGCAGCTGGGCGGTGAAAATGCCCAGGGCCCGGCTCAGGGTGGCGTAGCCGTTGACAATACCGTCGATGATCCCCACGTCGAAGACCTTCCACAAAAAGGACTCCGACGTCCGCTGGATGGGATGGATGACGGTGGCGTCATAGATTTCGTCCACGTAGTACTTGTTGTAAATCAGCCGGTGCAGCCAGCCCAGTGACGACTCGTTCTCGGGCGTGACGTGGCGGCGCTGGTAAAGCACCCAGGCGACAATAATGCCCAGCAGGGCCACGGCGATGGCGATGCCAGTCACCATCAGCTCCTGGTTGATGGAGTGGTGATGGGCGGCGGCTGCCTGCTGCTCACTGGGCAGGTATTTGAAGACCGGGTCCAAAAAATGCTTGAAAACGTTGGGGCCGAGCCAAGCCGGCAGGCCCACGTAGCCGCCCACCAGGGAGAGCAAGGCCAGGACGCTCAGCACCGTGGTCATGGTGCGCGGCGATTCGTGCACGTGGTCCAGCTTGTCGGCCGGGTAGCGGGTCCGGCCGTGGAACGTGAGGATCATCAGCCGAAACATGTAGAAGGCGGTGATGAGGGCGGCGACGGTGCCGAGGATGTAAAAAATCAGGTGATGGGGCACGGGTGCGGCAAAGGCCTGCCACAGGATGTCGTCCTTGGAGAAGAAGCCCGAGAAGAGAGGCACGCCGGCGATGGCCAGGGTGCCGAACCACATGGTCCAGCAGGTGACGGGCAGGTACTTGCGCAGACCACCCATGTTCTGCATGTCCTGCTCGTGATGCAGGGCCAGGATGACGCTGCCCGAACCGAGGAAGAGCAGGGCCTTGAAAAAGGCGTGGGTCATCAGGTGAAAGATGCCGGCCGAAAAGGCCATGACGCCCAGGGCGGTGAACATGTAGCCCAGCTGGCTGACGGTGGAGTAAGCCAGCACCCGCTTGATGTCGCGCTGGAAAATACCGATGGTGGCGGCGAACAGGGCGGTGACGGAGCCGACGAGGGCCACCCAAAACAGGGCCTCGGGGGCGCGGGTGTAAATGGGGTAGGTGCGGGTGACCATGTAGACGCCGGCCGTGACCATGGTGGCGGCATGGATCAGCGCGCTGACGGGCGTGGGGCCCTCCATGGCGTCGGGCAGCCAGACGTACAGGGGGATCTGGGCGCTCTTACCGGTGGCGCCCACGAAGAGGAGCAGGCCGATGGCGGTGAGCAGGCCGTAGCCGGCCTCCACGGGGAGCTCGGCCACCTGGGCGAAGACTTCGGGAAAGCCCAACGCGTTGAAATTCAGGAAGATAAGCAGGATGCCCAGTACGAAGCCGAAGTCGCCGATCCGGTTGACAATGAAGGCTTTCTTGCCGGCGTCGGAGGCGCTCTTCTTTTCGAAATAGAAACCGATGAGCAGGTAGGAACAGAGGCCGACGCCTTCCCAGCCCACGAACATGAGCAGGAAATTATCGGCCAGCACCAGCATCAGCATGGAGGCCATGAACAGGTTCATGTAGGCGAAGAAGCGATAATAGCCGCCTTCATGCCACATGTAGCCGATGCTGTAAATATGGATCAGGAAACCGACGCCGCACACGACCAAGGCCATGACCATGGACAGGGGGTCGAGGAGTAAACCGAATTCGGCGCGAAACGCCCCCGACTGGATCCAGGTGAAATACTGGAAGGAGAACTCGGTGGCGGGCTGGCCGATAAACCGAAAAAAAACGATGCCCGCCAGCAGGAAGGAGACACCGGTGGTCAGGCAGGCGATCCAGTGCACCAGTTTTTTGGGAATCCGCCGACCGAAGATGCCGTTCAGCAGAAAGCCGATGAAGGGCAAGGCCGGAATCCAGATGAGGAGTTCTTTCATGAAACGTCGCTCCTAAACATGCACGGTGAAAACGTTACAGCTTCATCAGGTTCAGATCGTCGGCGTCCATGGTCTGGCGCGTGCGGTACAAGGCGATGACCAGGGCCAGGCCAACGGCCGCCTCGGCGGCGGCCAGCACCATGACAAAAAAAACGATCACCTGGCCGTCCATCTGGGACAGCTGCCGGGCGAAGGCGATGAAGGTCAGGTTGGCGGCGTTGAGCATCAGCTCGATGCACAGAAACATGACGATGAGGTTGCGTTTGAGGAGCACGCCGACGAGCCCGATGCAGAACAGCAGGCCGCCAAGGATCAGGAGATGATGCAGTGGAATGGCCATGATATCCAACCCTTCAGGAAATTCTTTTCTTTGCCAGGATGACGGCGCCGAGGATGGCCACCAGGATCAGAATCGAGATCACTTCGAACGGCAGCAGGTACTGCTTGAACAGGACATCGGCCAGCGATTGGGTGTGGCCCGTCAGTTCGCCCGGCGGCACCGGCGGGGCGACGATTTCGACCGGGGCCTGGCCGAAGGCCGTATAAAGGATGCCGAACAGTCCGGCGCCGAGCAGCACCGCCAGGCCGACCCAGGCGAGGCTCTGGTTGCGCAGGAAGATCTCGGAAAAAGGATCCAGCAGCAGGATCACGATGAGAAAAAGAACCATGATGGCGCCGGCGTAGATGATGAGCTGCAGCAGGCCGATGAATTGCGCCCCCAGCAGGAAGTAGATGATAGATACCGCCATGAAGGTGATGACAAGTGAAATGGCGGCGTACATGGTCTTTTTCTGGAGAATGACGCTCAGTGCTCCGGCGATGGCCAACAGAGCAAAGATATAAAAGAGGACCTCTTGCATAGTACTTCCAGGAGTGATTTATTGGGACTTTAACGAGCCTTGAGATGTTCAATGGTACTGGATTTTTACAAAATCTGTCAAGAGAATTTTCCCAGTGATGGGTGATATGTTGCCAGATTCTTTTCGGCGACCGGTTCCGCGCCGGGAAAATGAGGGAAAAATCGTCCACGGCCGGGCCGGAAGTGACCCGGTGGGGGAAAGTTCCCCGGCGCCGGGGCGCGGTGCCTGTGAGGAACATGCTGTTGATAAGTGCGCTCCGGCCGGGCCAGGGCGATGGGTGGATACGACGGGATTCCATTATTGACTAAGATGAATGAAATCAGTGAAATAATCGAATTGCTTCATGGCCGTGCAAAGTGTGTAACTCGTTTCCCTGGTTCAGGCTATGGTGGTTACTAACACGTTCTTAACAAAGTTTTTCACAATTTCATTGGAAAATTCTCAGTCCTTTCATATCATTGATTTTGGTTACGCGGCACCGACGGGCGGCCCACGACGCTGCCGCGGCCGGGTTGGGAAAGCGGCGCACCTTTTCGGTTGCACCGGCCACGGGAAATGGTATATATGATAGTACGAGGTGCCTGATGATCACGGGGTATAACACGGAAATTCCCTTTGGCGGCGTGATTTACCACGTCCAGACGGAAGACATGGGCCACGAGCAAAAGAAAATGATCACCCACGTGTTCCAGGGCGGGGCCATCCTGATGTCCAAGAAGACCTCCTATGAGCACCTGGTAGCCGAGAAGTATGACGAGGAGCGGGTCAAGAGCCTGATGAACGATCAGCACAAGACCATCCTCAAGATCATCAAGTCGGGCAAGCTGGAAACGCTGCGACAGAAACTGGAAAAGATGGAGTCGCTGGAAAAGGAACATCATATCGAGACCCGGATGGCCGATGAGCTCATGGACAAGGACGTGGTCCAGGCTGAAATCGAGAAGTCGGTGGAGGCCATCGAGCACGAGATTGACGTTTCCCTCAACGACATCATCCAGCGCTACCTGCAACAGAAACCCAAAGAGAAAAAACTGAAGATCGACGTGGTGGCCGGCACGGAGATCGTGTCGGGCCAGCCGGCCGTCATCAAGATCTACACGCGGGACGCCACCACCAATGAGCCGCTGGAGGGATCGCGGGTCATCATCAAAATCATCGGCATGACCTTCCGCCCGGCGGTTTACACCGGCCGGACGGACAAGAACGGCGTCTATACGCTGAATATCATCATCCCTGAATTCAATGTCGGCCAGGCCGCCATTCTGATTCAGGCTTCATCGGAATACGGCAGCGACGAGCTGAAGCTGCGCGTGTCACGCCGGGTGTGACGGCCGGTGCCGGCCGCATCGCGCCGCCGCGACGGAAGCCTGTCCTCACCCGGTGACCAGGTCCCCCGGATTTTCATGATACGATGCCGCTGTTCCCGGACAGTGGAAGATCCCAGTGAGGATGGAGCATGTTTTACAAGATCAAGGAAGAGCTGACTGAAAAAGTCCAGGCATGCCTGGCGGCGACATTCGGCGTCACGCCGGAGCAATACCGGGTGGTGATCCAGTATCCGACCCGCACGGAATTCGGTGATTTTTCCCTGACGTTTCCTTTCGAGCTGGCGCGGATCCTGCGCCAGGCGCCGGCCAAGACGGCGGCGACCTTCATCGAGGCGTTCCGCCCGCCCGATGAGGTGGCCCGGGTGGATGTGGCCGGCGGTGGCTATGTCAACGTGCACCTGGATCGCCGGCGCATCCTGCTGCGCCTGCTGGATTGCCTGGTCGCCGGTCGGCTGTGGCTCCCCTTCCACGCCGAGCCGGAGAAGGTCATCGTCGAGCACACCAACATCAACCCCAACAAGGCGGCCCACATCGGGCACCTGCGCAACGCCGTGCTGGGCGACAGCCTGGTGCGGCTGATGCGTTTCACCGGCCGGACGGTGGAGGTACAGAACTACATCGACAACACCGGCGTCCAGGTGGCCGACGTGGTGGTGGGTTTCCGCTACCTCGAAAAGCTGTCGCTGGAGAAAATCCGGCGGATTCCCGATCGCTTCGACTACTATTGCTGGGACCTCTATGCCCGCGTGGCGAAGTTTTATGAAGAATCGGCCGAGAACCTGCGGCTACGCCAACAAACCCTCCAGGAGATCGAGGCGGGCGACGGAGAGACGGCGGCCATCGCCCATGAGGTGTCGACGCGGATGGTCCACTGTCACCTGGATACCATGGCCCGGCTGGGGGTCACCTATGACGTCCTGCCGCGGGAGAGCGACATCCTGGATCTCAAGTTCTGGGAGGCGGCCTTCGCCCGACTCCGGCAGACAAGGGCCATCGTTTTCGAAGAGGAGGGCCCCAACGCCGGCTGCTGGGTCATGAAGTACGAGCGGGACGGGCAGGCAGACGTGAAGATCATCGTCCGCTCCAACGGCACGGTGACCTATACCGGCAAAGACATCGCCTACCAGTTGTGGAAGCTGGGCCTGTTGGACCGGGATTTTCACTACGAGCCCTTCCGCCGGCTGGATGACGGGCACGTCGTCTGGATCACGTCGGCCACACCCACGGACAGGGGCGGGGCGGACGTGCCTCCATTCGGCGGGGGCGACACGGTGTACAACGTCATCGACGTCCGCCAGTCCTACACCCAGAATGTCGTCTACGAGGGCGTGCGTCGCCTGGGATATGAGGCGGCGGCGGAGCGCAGCATCCATTTCGCCTACGAGATGGTGGCCCTGTCGCCCCGCTGCGCCGTGGAGCTGGGCTTTGAGCTGAGCGAGGAGGAGCGGGAGCGCAGCCATGTGGAGGTCAGCGGCCGACGCGGTCTGGGCGTCAAGGCCGACGATCTGCTGGATCTGCTGGAAGAAAAGGCTCTGGACGAGGTGCGGTCGCGCAATGCCGACATGGCGGCGGAGCAACAGCAGGTCATCGCCCACCAGATCGCCGTGGGCGCCCTGCGTTATTTTATGGTGAAGTTCACCCGCAACTCCCTCATCGTCTTCGATTTTGAGGACGCCCTCAGCTTCGAGGGGGAGACGGGGCCCTACCTGCAGTACTCGGCGGTGCGGGCCGGTAACATCCTGCGCAAGTACCTGGACCGCTATGCGATGACACGGGAGGAACTCGACGCGGCCTGGCGGTCGTATACCCCGGACCATGTGCCGGAGTTGCCCGAGGACGTCTGGGAACTTCTCGGCACCCTTCTGAAGTTCCGCGACCTGGCCCAGGCGGCCCTGACCGGCCAGGAAATCGCCACCTTCGCCCGCAACCTGTATGCCCTCAGCCAGAAATTCTCCAATTTTTACAACCGCCACCAGATCATCGGCGAAGAAAACAGCGACTGGCGAAACCTCCTGCTGGCGATTGTCGTCATTTACTATGAAAAGATGAAACGGGGCCTGGAGATCCTGGGGATCCCCGTTCCGGAGAGAATGTGATATGCGGCGGATCGTTTTGCTGAGTGTGCTGATCATGTCGGGGCTGGTGACGGCCCAGGCGCCGACGACCATCCGGGAGTATGACTTCGACCTGTTCACCTTCGATCAGGTAAACGCGCTGCGCCGGGCGTCGCTGCTGGACCGCTTCAAAATCTACCAGGACGTGACCGCCCAATATGCCAAGGACATCAGCAATGCGGTGAAAATGCGCAATTATGCCAAGGCGGAACGCCTGAGCGGAAAACTCTACCAGGTGCTTGAGTACATGCTGGAGGATGTGCGGCTGGTCATGGAAGATCCCGACAAGCGAAACAAGAAGGAACTTCGCAAATGCGAAGTGGAGCTGCGCAAGAGTATGTCCCGCCTGCGCGGGGCCCAGCGGGCGGTGCCCTACGAGCACAGCGACGTCTTCGACCCGGTGCTGGAGCGGATGACCTACTGCCGCCGGCTGCTGTTCCGCTTCATCAACAAGCTCGATGGAGAGCGCCCATGAGAAAACTTTTCCTGGCCGCCGGCCTGCTCCTGCTCGCCGCAGGCCGGCCAATGCCGGCCCAGACAGCCGACGATTACCTTCTGCCGCGCGAGGACCTGCGGGTGCGCTACGCCGAGAACATCCGCCAGCGCACCGACGCCCTCCTGGACGTCATGTCCCGCCGCCTGAACACCCTGGAACATCGCTACGTCACCCGGGACCGGCCGGCCTGGGTCCGGCAGCTGGAGAAGGACGAGACGCTCCGCGCCGTGGACACCTACTCCGATGACCGCCTGCTGGCCGATTATCACCGTGCCCTGTACAGTCTGCTGGTGCGGATCGAGGGCGCCTATGGCCGCGGCTGGGGCACGGTGCTCAAAGGGGCGGTGCACGCGTTGCGGAAACATTCCGAGAAATATGTGGCATTTTTGGAGCAAGTGGAACCGCTGCTGCCGGCGGACGAAAAACTGCGGACCGAATACGAGCGGGCCCTGGCATTGACGCGCAAGGCAGTGGACGGCGCCCGGGCGGCCGAAAAAGCCATGAAGGATCTCTGAGCGGCGGCCGCGCTCTCAGCGGGGCGCTGCCGCACCCATTCCCAAAGAAATCGGAAGCGTTACCATGGACAATCACATGAATCTGCCGGTGGTGGTCGTCGTCGGCCGGCCCAATGTGGGCAAATCCACCCTCTTCAACCGCCTGGTCGGGAGCCGCCGGGCCATCGTCGGCGATGAGCCGGGCATCACCCGTGACCGCCTCTACGAGCTGGTCGACTGGGAGGGCCGGGCATTCATCCTGGTGGATACGGGAGGCATGATTCCTGACGAGAAGGAGGTCCTCCCCCGCGAGATCCTGCGCCATGCCGCCCTGGCCATCGACGAAGCCGACGCCGTGCTGCTGGTCGCGGATGCCCGCATGGGCGTGCATCCGCTGGACAAGGAGATCCACCGGTTGATCCTGCAGGCGGGGAAGCGCTTTTTCCTGGTGGCCAACAAGGTGGATGACCTGAAGCACGAAGACCTGGCCGTGCAGTTTTTTGAACTGGGCGCCGGGGCCGTTTACCCGGTTTCGGCCGAGCACAACCGGGGCATGGATGAGCTGATGGATGCCGTCACCCTGGATTTCCCCGTCTTGGAGACGGCCGCGCCCAGCGATGAGATCCGGGTGGCGGTCATCGGTCGGCCCAACGTGGGGAAATCGTCCCTGGTCAACACCCTCCTGGGCACGGAGCGGGTGATTGTCAGCGACATCCCGGGCACCACCCGTGACGCCGTGGACTCGCGCCTGCTGGTGGACGGCGTGGCGTACCGCCTCATCGACACGGCCGGCATCCGCCGCAAAGGGAAGACCGTCGAGCTATCCGACAAGATCAGCGTCATCATGGCCCGCAAGCATCTCGAGACCACCGATATTGCCGTGCTGCTGCTCGATCCGGTGGAGGGCATCACTCATATGGACGCCACCATCGCCGGGTATGCCGTGGACTCCGGGGCGGCCGTCATTCTCGGCGTGAACAAGGCCGACCTCCTGCCCAAGGGGGAGGCGCCGCGCGACGCCCTGGTGGACCAGATCCGCCGGCGCATGAAATTCCTCGATTTCGCCCCGGTCCTCTTCTTCTCGGCCAAAACGGGCCACCAGGTGCACAGACTTTTTCCCCTCCTGCAGAAAGCCCATCAACACCGCTACCAGCGCATTTCCACCGGCGCCCTCAACCAATTCTTCCAGCGCCTCATGGCCCGGCGCCGCATCGAGGCGCTATCCCAGAGCGACCTGGGAGTGAAATACCTGACCCAGATCCGGGTCGCTCCGCCGACCTTTCTTTTGTTCACCCGGCGGGGCCAGCAGCTCCATTTCTCTGAAAAAAGATTTATCATCAACCAGTTGCGTAAAGAGTTCGAGTTCTTCGCAAATCCCCTGGTCCTGCGCCAGCGCAGCCGTCGTTGATCTCGACCCGGCCCTCGTTCATCCCCGGCTCGTGGGGATTTCCAATAGACATCACCTGAAAAATAAACCTTTCTGGGCCGGTACGGACAATCATGGTTGACAACCGGAATGTACCATATTAAAATCAATACATTAAAAGACGGAAGCTAACTATCCTATATACAAGGAAAACTTAAATGAAGAAGGCTGACTTGGTGGGCGCCGTCTATGAAATGCACGGGGCGTTGACCTGGAAGGAAGCGGAGGCGGTAGTGGACGTCTTCCTCGACCTGGTCAAGGAGGCCGTCGTCCAGGAGGGTCTGATCAAGCTGCACGGTTTCGGCACCCTGAAGGTCGTCGAGCGCCGCGGCAAGACCGGCGTGCACCCGGGTACCGGCGAAGCTGTCAGGATCAGGCCGCGGAAATCGGTGGTCTTCCGCGTTTCGGCCAAGGAGTGGGGCCGGGAGCCCAGATGAAGCTGAAAAGCAAGCTTTATTACAAGATCGGCGAAGTCTGCCAGTTGACGGATATTCAGCCTCATGTCCTGCGCTACTGGGAGACGGAGTTTCCGTTTCTGAGTCCCTCCAAGAACTCCGCCGGCCAGCGGGTTTACAGCCGCCAGGAGATCCAGCTGATCCGGGTTATCAAGAAACTCCTCTACGAAGAAGGCTACACCATCGCCGGCGCCCGGGACCGGATCGAACAGCTTTTGCGCAAACGGCGGGAGGATGAACCCCTGAAGGACGAAACCCAGAAACTGCTGGTGCTGAGCCCGATGGAGAGTTTGAATATCCGCCGGCAGCTGGAAGAGATCCTCGACATTCTGGAAGGCTGGGATCTCTGAAGGCCGGATCAATCCGCGTTCGTCAGGCAAAAAATAGCTTGACGCTCCAGGGTGTTCTGTGCTACAAAAGCCAGTCTTTTGCGCTTTGTTCTTTTGAATGTGACATACGGTCGGGACGTGGCGCAGCCTGGTAGCGCACACGCTTGGGGTGCGTGGGGTCGGAAGTTCAAATCTTCTCGTCCCGACCATTTTTTTTCTATCTCGGATCATTTCCCGCCAGCCCATGACAAACTTGCCAACAATACTCCTGACCAACGATGATGGTGTCGACGCCCCCGGCCTGCGCGTGCTGGCCCGGCACCTGCGGTCCCTGGGCCGTGTCGTGGTGGTGGCCCCGGCCCGGGAGAGGAGTGCCGTCAGCCACGCCCTGACCCTGCACGACCCCCTGCGCCTGCATTCGCTGGCGGAGGATGTCTTCGCCCTCGACGGCACACCGGCCGATTGCATTCTGGTGGCCATGAACCGCATCCTGCCCGGGCGGCCGCAATTGGTGGTATCGGGCATCAACGACGGGTCCAACCTGGGGGATGATGTCATGTACTCGGGGACGGTGGCGGCGGCCCGCGAGGGGTCATTCTACGAGGTGCCCGCCATTGCCTTTTCCCTGCAATCGGGCGACGTCATGGACTATAAGTGTTGTGCCGGTCCGGCTCTGGATATCTGCCGACGCTGCCTGGAACGTCCACCCCGGCCGGGCACGTTTCTGAACGTCAATTTTCCCGCCGGCGCTCTCAACGGCCTCCGCGTTACCCGTCTCAGCCGCAAGACCGCCCGCAGCACGGTGCATGAAAAACAGGACCCGCGCGGCCGAAAATATTACTGGATCGGACTGGACCGCAGTGTCTGGGATGACGCCGAGGGAACCGATTACTGGGCGGTGAATCACGGATGGATTTCCCTGACGCCGCTTCATCGGGACCAGACCAGCTACGATCATCTGGAAGGAATGCAGAGCGATTATGGAACCTGACGGCTACGGCTGGGAGGTTGAACGCCGCAAACTTGTGTGGCTGCTGGAGATGGAGAAGGCCATCCGTACCCCCGCCGTCAACCAGGCCTTCCTCGATGTCCCGCGCCATGCATTCGTGCCCCCCGACATCCAGGATCGGGCCTATGTCAACAGCGCGCTGCCCATCGGTGCCGGCCAGACCATTTCCCAGCCGCTGATGGTGGCCGTCATGACGGAACTGCTCGATCCCTCGCCGGACATGACAGTGCTGGAGATCGGCACCGGCAGCGGCTACCAGGCCGCCATCCTGTCCCGCCTGGTGAAGACGGTCATCAGCGTGGAGCGCCTGCCCGAGCTGAATCAACGGGCCGAGGGGATCTTCCGGCGCCTTGGCTACGACAATATCCGTTGTGTCGTCGGGGACGGCACCCGTGGCTGGCCCGCCGAAGCCCCCTATGACGGCATCATCGTCACCGCCGGTGCGCCGGCGGTGCCCGAAAGCCTGAAGGGTCAGTTGGTCGAAGGCGGTCGACTGGTCATCCCCGTCGGCGATCAGGGCTACCAGCAGCTGCTGCGTCTCCGGCGGCAGGGGGATACCTACCCGGAGGAGAAGCACGGCGGCTGCATTTTCGTCCGCCTCATCGGCGAGGAAGGCTGGTCGTTGGAGTAGGGATCATCCGAAACGCCGGCCGGTACCGCTTTCCAAATTCCGCCGCAGGAGTATGTTTGTCATGGACTGGGCAACAATCAGCGCCTCACCCTACTATACCTGGGTGATTCTCCCGTTCCTGATTTTTCTGGCCCGTATCGGCGACGTCAGCATCAGCACCATCCGCGTCATATTCATATCCAAGGGTTTCAAGCATATGGCTCCTGTGCTTGGTTTTCTGGAGATCCTCATCTGGTTGCTGGCAATCGGCCAGATTTTCCAGAACCTGCACAATCCCCTGTGCTATATCGCCTATGCCGGTGGTTTCGCCATGGGGAACTACATTGGCATCACCATTGTGGACAAGTTGTCGCTGGGGCAGGTGTTGGTGCGCATCATCACCCGCCGAGATGCCGTGGAACTTCTCAGCCGGTTGCGCCAGGAGGAAATCGGAGTGACCAGCGTGGAAGCCCAGGGGCCCATCGGCCCGGTGAAGATCCTTTTCTCCATCATCAAGCGCTGCGATCTCAAGCGGGTGGTGGACATCGTCAAACAGTACAATCCCCACGCCTTCTATTCCGTGGAGGATATCAGTTTCGTGAGTATGGGCCAGTTCCCCGAAAGCCGGCCGCGAAGACGAATGCTGAACATCTTCCGCGCCCATCGCAAATCCAAGTAATCGATGGAGAGATAGGCGGCCCGGCGTGTCGCGCCGGATGTCCCGGTCAGGGACAGCGCCGCTGATTACCTGTCTTCGCCGGCGGTTCCGGCGGCGGGGCGGGTGCGCGCTTCGATCCTGAACATGACCAGGACAAGTACTGCGCCGACCAAAAAAGCCGCCAGGGTCAGGAGTTCCAGACTGCCCAGGGATTCCGGCAGGCGGTTGGACAGGTAAACCGTTTCCTCCCAGGGGGTGCCCCGGCCGACCACCGTGCTTTCCTTGAAGGGCCAGATCAACCATAATGAACCCAGGACCAGGCCCAGCAGGAAGCTCATGGTGGCGTCATAGTAGCGCTGCAACAGGTAGTGGAGCAGACGGGTGAAGGCCAGCACGCCCACCAGCAATCCCAGTCCGAACACGGCCAGGACGGGGATGTCGCGTTCGGCGATGGCCCGCAGGATTCCGAAATAACCGCCCAGCACCAGTAACAGAAAGGAACCACTGACGCC
>JAFGRT010000127.1 GCA_016935015.1 Acidobacteriota bacterium
AACCTCCAAAATGTAGATATATATCTACAATATCACACCGAAAAAAAAGAGACAATACCCAAAACCCCCTTTTATGTCGCAGGCCCAGCGGTGGAGAAGCGCTTGCATTCCACCGTCAAAAGAGTAAAATACCATCTGAATCTGCCGGGAGCAACCATTGGCATGCCATTGAGTACCATCGAAGAAGCCGTTGCAGAACTGCGGGCCGGCCGCCTGATCATTGTTGTCGATGATGAAGACCGTGAGAACGAGGGCGATCTGACCATGGCCGCCGAGAAGGTTACACCCGAGGCCATCAATTTCATGGCGCGTTACGGCCGGGGTCTCATCTGCCTGCCTCTTGCCGGCGAGCGCCTGGATGAACTGCAGATCCCCATGATGGTCTCCGAAAATTCCTCCAGTTTCGGGACCGCATTCACCGTTTCCATCGAGGCGCGGAGCAATGTCACCACGGGTATTTCCGCCGCCGACCGGGCGACGACCATCCGGGCGGCCATCGACCCCCGCACCCGACCCGGCGACCTGGCCCGACCGGGTCATATCTTCCCGTTGCGCGCCCGACCTGGAGGAGTGCTGGAGCGGGCCGGCCAGACAGAGGCGGCTGTGGATCTGGCCCGCATCGCCGGCTTGTACCCGGCCGGTGTCATTTGCGAGATCATGAACGAGGACGGCACCATGGCCCGGCTGCCCCACTTGCAGGAGGTGGCACGCCAGCACCGCTTCCGGATCATCACCATTGCCGATCTGATCCAGTATCGGCTGCGGACAGAGAAATTTGTGGCGGAGGTCGAGCGAACCATCCTGCCCACGGTGTACGGTGATTTTACGGCCGTACTCTTCCAGAATCGACTCAATGCACGCCATCACCTGGTGTTGTTCAAGGGGGATATCACTACGCCGGAACCGGTTCCCGTGCGGGTGCATTCCCAGTCGATCCCGACGGACGTTTTTCAGTCTCTTCAGAATCCGTCAGGACAGTATCTGCAAAAATGCATGCGGTATATCGCCGCTGAGGGGCGCGGCGTGATCCTCTATCTGTGCCTCGATCCTGACGGGGCGCGCATGGCCCGGGAACTGCGCGCCTGCAACCGGCATCTGGCGAACAGGGAGTATTCCTACGCCGAGGAGGTGTTTTTACAGGAAGATCCCAAGGATTATGGTATCGGCGCCCAGATCCTCAGCTCCCTCGGACTGACCCGTATCATCGTACTGACCTGTCACTCCCGCAAGTTCACCGTGTTGCAGGGGTACGGACTGGAAGTGGTGGAGCAGCGCGACGTAAACATTTCCTGAGTCGCCCGCCCGGCGGAACTTCGAATTCTTAGGGCACCGGATGGGTGTCCAGCATAGCCTCGAGCCGGTGTTTGGTAGCGGTGATTTCGCCGCGGATGGTTTCCAGGAACGCCGCCTTCTCGGCCGGGCCGGCATTGGCGGGAGGCGGCCGATGCGGTCGGCCGTAGGCGACTGCGACCGGTCCACGGAACAGGAGCATGCTTCCTTTGCGCATGATGCGATGGGTGCCCGCGATGCTGACCGGAACCACCGCGGCGTTCCCCCGGCTGGGGATGCGCAGACTGCCTGACTTAAAGGGCCGGACGTCACCGGAGGCAGAGCGGGTGCCCTCGGGGAAGATGATCAGGCGGATACCGCGGTGAAGTCTCTTCACGGCGGTTGCCACGGATTTTAGCGCTCGGCGGGGATTCTTGCGGTGGATGGGAATACAACCCTGCAGCCACATGAGCAGTCCCACCAGCGGGACGTAGAACACTTCTCGTTTGGCCAGAAAAGCGCAGTGGCCGGGGGTGACTCCCGCCAACAAGTAAATGTCGAATGCCGAGGCATGATTGGCGAAAAATGCAACGGGACCCGCGGCCGGGATGTTTGAGCGGCCTTCCACCGTGATGAGGCTGCAACCCAACCGGGCAATGCTGTAGCCCCAGGTCCGGTGGACCAGGTTCAGAAGACGGCCCCGGAACGGGTCCAGGAGCCAGAGTGGAAAGCCCAGCAGGCAGAGGATGCTGTTGATGATAATCCCCGCCACCCAGCCCCCGATGGTGATCCGCCAGCGACCCATGAGCGACATGTCGCCAGCGTAAAGGAAACGCGGAGAAAAGTCAACGGGACACGAGCCAACCGGTTGACAGCACCGTCCACGAAGTGATAAGGAATTCCTTCGGATATCAGGGACAAGAGATTCGGTTGGCGGACGACGGCGGCAACGCGGCCCGTGTCTGGGCTGCCGGCCATCCGCCGGCAGGGCGATGTGCCATTCGCCGGCACAATCTTCGGCCCGGTTGTCACCCGGTGCTGACAAGGAGTTGACATGAATCGCAGTGCATTGGTCCGTCATATGGCCCGGCAGGCGAATATTCCGCCCGCAGCGGCGGAAAGGGCGCTCGCTTCTTTTGCCGAAGCCGTGGGCGCGAGTCTGGGGCGCGGCGAAACGGCCCGCTTCCGTGATCTGGGCACTTTTTCGGTGGCGGAGGGCGTCCCCCGCCCCGGTCGAAATCCCTTCACCGGCGCTCCCCTGGAACTTTCGCGGCGACGTTTTCCTCATTTTACGCCCAGTAAAAAACTCAAGGATATCCTGGGTACACCCCGGCCCGATGCGCCACCAGAGCCCATGATATCCATATATTAGGCGCAGCTTTCACCCGGCGGTGCCGGGCGACGGACCGGCCAAGATTTTCCTTGCTCCCGTCTTCAATCATCCTATAATGGATGTAACTTATCAAGGGAGCCTGGGATGGATCACACGATCGCAGTCATCATGGGCGGTGGTCAGGGAACCAGACTCTACCCCCTCACCAAGCACCGTTCCAAACCCGCCGTCCCCCTTGCCGGAAAGTACCGCTTGATTGATATCCCCATCAGCAACTGTATCAATTCGGGAATCCGCAAGATTTTTGTGCTAACCCAGTTCAATTCCGAATCCCTGAACCGACACGTCACCCACGCCTATCGATTCGACAATTTTTCCCGCGGCTTCGTGGAGATCCTGGCGGCGGAACAGACCTTCGACTCCCACGACTGGTTTCAGGGGACGGCCGACGCGGTGCGCAAGGGATTCCGGCATTTCGCCTCCTACAACCCCCAGTACATCATGATTCTGTCCGGCGACCAGTTGTACAAGATGGATTATCGTGAATTCATCGCCTTCCATGAGGAGAAAGAAGCCGAGGTTACCGTGGCCACCATTCCCGTGGCCGCGGAAGACGCATCCTCCTTTGGCATCATGAGAACCGACCGGGACCTGCGGATCAATGATTTCGTGGAAAAACCGTCGGAGGATCAGCTGCCCCTCCTGAGTTTCAAAGCGAGTGAAGTCAAGGGATTACCGCCGCACATCCGGGCCCGGATCCGTGCCAAACCGCTGCTGGCGTCCATGGGCATCTACTTGTTTAATACAGCGGTTCTGGAAAAGATGCTGGCCGAGCAGGAATGCCTGGATTTTGGCAAGCATTTGATTCCGAAAGCGATTCGGAAAAGAAAAGTATTCAGCTATCCCTTCGACGGCTACTGGTCCGACATCGGAACCATCAAATCGTTCTTCATGGCCAACCTGGATCTGACCCGGGCCAATTCGGCGTTCAACCTGTACGACGTCCGTTCGCCGACCTTCACCCACCCCCGCTTTCTGCCGGCCACCAAGATCTTCCAGTGCCAGATCAGCAGTTCCATCATCTCCGACGGCTGCGTGTTGAGTGGCGCCCTGATCTGGAATTCCATCATCGGTATCCGCTCGCGGATCGGCAACGGCACCGAGATCCGGGAATCCCTCATCATGGGAGCGGATTACTATGAAGACCGGACCGCCCTGAACCTGAATCGTAAGGAGGGTCGTCCCGACATCGGCATAGGCAATTTCTGTACCATCCGCCGCGCCATCCTCGACAAAAATGTCCGCGTCGGCAACAACGTCCGCATCCTGAACCGACACAACGAGCAGGATTTTGAATGCGACCAGTACGTTATCCGAGACGGCATTGTGATTATTCCCAAGAACACGGTGGTACCCGATAACACGGTCATATGAGTGGATCGTGATTGCCCTTGAAATAAAACGATGAGCATCATACAATTATACTGGCTGTCAAATGATCACAGATGTTTCAGGAAGTAACGTTTGTTCGCCTATTGGGTTGGCCGGCGCCTGATTGCTTACGCGCCCGGCGAAGGTGACGGCTGGGGTTATTGCCAATTTCTGACATTACCACGGGGGTACTAATGGAAAAAACGATACGTATGTCGGCTATTTGTATTCTGGTCATGCTTATGGCCGCGATCACGCCCGCCAACCAGGCGGCAGTGAATCTCGACCAGCTGAAAGGATTGCTCGATCAGAAGGACACCTCCTATTTTGTCATAAAATCACCCACGGAAAATAACGGCTTCATCGGTATCAATTATCTCAAGGACGTTTCACTCATCGTCATTCATGCCAATGTGCTGGATGACAATGTTTCGTTTGTCGAAGACAGCATTTCCGCCAAGGACTACAAAAAAGCGTACCTGGATCTGAGCCTGATGAAGGGAAACTCCTACACCATTATCTTCGATTTTATGATCGACGGCCTGGAGGTCAGTTCCTCTTCGGGTGATTTTATCAAAACGGACGATCAGGTGGTCTATCTCAACAAGAGTCCTGATGAGGCCGGTTTCGATTCCGGCCAGGACTTCGACAAGTTCGTGCGAGAGAATACCCAGAATTACGAGGACTGGCTTCGAGCCGTCCAGAACGCCCTGACTCGCTGACGCGCCACGCACAGGTCGGCCCGGCGGCCTGTTTCCTCTCCACGCCCCCCCCCCGGTCATCTCAACGGAAAAAAACACGGAGCCTATTCGAGTATTGCCTCTGCATCTGCGGCTGTGTTATACTTTTCTTTGATATATAGAAAAACGTATCATCGCGATAACGAAACCCCCAAAAGGTGGATTTCCCATCCTGTTGAAGATGCCTCAGTAGACCGCCTAGTCGAAGAAATTCGTATTTCCCACCTCCAGGCCCTGCTTCTGATCAACCGGGGCATCCGCACCCCGGAAGCGGCGCACCGCTACCTCCACTCCACCCTGGCCGATATGCATGATCCTTTCCTGATGAAAGACATGCGCAAGACGGTCGAGCGCATCCTACGCGCCATTCACCAGCAGGAAAAGATCCTGATATACGGCGATTTTGACGTGGACGGCGTCACTTCCATCGTCGTGTTGAAAAAAGCCATTGAAGCGCTGGGCGGGACGTGCGGCTTTTATGTACCGCGGCGGTTGACCGACGGGTACGGCCTCAAAAAAGATGCCATCGAGGAATTCAAGCACCAGGGCTACTCCCTGGTGATCAGCGTGGACTGCGGCATCCGGGCCGAGGAAGTGGCCCGGTTCGCCAAGGAAATCGGTCTCGATCTCATCGTGACGGATCACCATCTGCCCGGTGACTCTTTGCCGGACTGCTATTCCATCATCAATCCCAAGCTGGCGGATTGCCCTTACCCCGACAAGAATCTGGCCGGAGTCGGGGTGGTCTATAAGGTGGTGCAGGCCCTGTTCAAGGAGACGCAGCGGCAGGCGGAGGAGAACCGTTTTCTCCATCTGGTGGCCATCGGCACTGTGGCCGACCTGGTCTCCCTGACGGACGAAAACCGGATTATCGTGAAATACGGCCTCAATTCTCTGCAAAACCCGGAGAACGCCGGTTTGCAGACCCTGCTGGAGATGGCCGGTGTCCGGGGCAAGGAAATTTCCTGCATCGACGTGGCCTTCAAAATCGCACCCCGCATCAATGCCGTGGGCCGTATGGGCGGTTCCAACGCCGCCGTGGAGCTGTTCGATTCCGATGACGTGGAGCATATCCGCAGCATCGTGCGGGACATGAACCGCAAGAACCTCCTTCGCCAGCAGGAGGAGAGTTCCATTCTGGCCGAAATCGATCGACTGACCCGGGTCCAGCCGGAGCTGTTCAAGGACCTGGTGATCGTCATCGCCGGTGAAAACTGGCATCGCGGCGTCATCGGCATCGTGGCCTCGCGCATGGTGGAACGCTTCCACCGGCCCACCATTATCCTGTCCATCGAGAACGGCGAGGCCCACGGTTCGGGTCGCTCCACCTCCAAATTCCACCTGCTCCAGGCGTTGCAGCTCTGTGATGATTATCTCATCAAGTACGGCGGTCATGCTCTGGCGGCGGGGCTGACGCTGATGTCCGGCGATGTGGACGATTTCCGCCGCGCCATCAACCAGTACGCCCGGACACAGATCCGGCCGGGGGATCTGATCCCCGAGCTCACCATCGACACGTATCTGGAACTGAACCAGATCAGCTTCAAGTTCCTGGACGAGATCAACCAGCTGGCCCCATTCGGCGAAGGGAATCCCATTCCCATCTTCGCCACCAAGAACGTGAAGGTCTACTCCGGACCGTGGCTGCTGAAGGACCGTCACCTGAAGATCAAGGTGGGCAACGTGCTGCAAAACTTCGATGCCGTGTGGTGGAAAAAAGGGACCCTGTTTGACCGGCTGATTTACGAGAAGGTCATCTCCATCGCCTACAGTCTGCATCTCAACGAGTATCAGGGGGTCAGCAACCTGCAGCTGAACCTGAAGGACATCAAGTTCAACACCCGCGACAATCCGTAATCCGCCGCCGGTCCGTCGACGGTTGGAATCCACGATCACCAGCGGTTGGCATCCTCACGCCCGTTATGCTATTTGCGGAATTCGCCGCCGGTTTGCCGTAAGGCCCAGCGGAGCTGGCGTACTACGCCGCGCAGAATCTTCAGCTCCCGCCGGTTCAGGCCGGCGCGATTCAGGATGTGCCGCAGTACGTACATGATGCGTTCGGGATCCTGGCGGTGCAGGAAGCCGGCGTCCAGCAAGGCTTCCTGCAGCTGGACGAAAAACTGTTCCCGGTCACCCACGGCCGCGGGCGGCTCCCGGTCCGGCAACGGGGACGGCCGGGCCGCCTTCCGGTGTCGGTACAGTTCATAGAACAGGATGCCCGCCGCCTGGGCGATGTTGAGAGAAGGATAGGCCGGGGACGTGGGAATGGACACCAGCCAGCGGCATTTTTTCAACTGTTCATGTCCCAGACCGGTATCTTCGGGGCCCAACAGCACGCCGATTTCACGTTCTTCGGGCAGCCCCGCCAGGATTTCGGCCAGCTCCGGCGGTGCGAGCAGCGGACCATGACGGGTGATGTCCGGTTTTCCGGTGGTGCCCACCAGGTCATGCAGGCGGGGGATCAGACGATCCAGATCGTCATGCCATTCTGCGTTTTCCAGGATGGGCAGGGCATGGCAGGCCCTTTGCCGTGCCTCGGCGTCGACACGGCAAGCCGGTTGCACCAGGTGCAACTGCTCCAGGCCGAAATTCATCATGACCCGGGCGATGGCGCCCAGATTGGCGCTGCCCTGGATGCCCAGGCAGATCACCGTCAGCCGGGGCATCAGGACGCCTCCGCCGCGGAACGGATGGCGGCGGCGAAGATGGTGCCCTGGTAGACGACTTCCGCCCAGGCTTCCTGGCGGACGGTCCCGCCGGGCTCCCATTCGATCAGGATATCGCCGCCGGGCATGCTGACCATGACCGGTGAGGATGCCCAGCCGTTGAGGATGGCCGCCACGGCCGCCGCGGCGCTGCCGGTGCCGGACGATGGGGTGATGCCCACGCCGCGTTCCCAGAGCAGCACGTTCAGCGAATTGTCCTCAATACGCTGAATGATGCAGACATTAATGCGGGCGGGGAACAGGGGGTGATTTTCCAGGGCGGGGCCGACCGCGGTAACCAGGTTCAGGTCGGCATCGGGATAGCGTACCACCAGGTGCGGATTGCCAAGAGAAAGCACGGTGCCAGGCAGCTCTATACCCTTCACCTTAAATGGGTAATCACGAATGGGTGTCTGTACCTGGCGATCAGCGAAGGGAATGTCCTCCGGTCGCAGCCGCGGCGTTCCCAGTTCGGTGGACAGCAGGAAGCGTCCCTCGGACAGGCGCAGGCACTGCAACTCCTTGGTGGTCCCGCCGAGATGAACGCGGAGACTCTTTTGAACCCAGATGCGGTTGAAAAACAGGGCTGCGGCCAGACAGCGCAATCCGTTGCCGGACGACTCCGCTTCGGAGCCGTCGGCATTGTAAATGCGGGCCTCCACGCCCGGCGGGTCGGTGCTGAGCCGCCAGAAAATCATGCCGTCGGCACCGGCGCCATAACGGCGGTTGCACAAACCCCGCGCGGCTTCGGGCGGAAAGATGCGGCCGGCGGCCAGATCGGTGGCGGCCATGATGATGAAATCATTGCCCATACCGTGGCATTTGGTGAAATGAAGAGGTACGTCTTTCATGGATTCCACATGCTGCTTATAAACGTCGGATTATGGTGATGTGGGCGCCAGCCGGGCCCTGAGATCCATGATAGTGTCCGTCATCTCCGCCTGAATCCGCGCCAGGGCGTCGGGTGTGGAGGCCTCGAATCGCAGTACCAGCAGCGGCTGGGTGTTGGAGGCCCGCACCAGGCCCCAACCGTCGTCGAAATCCACCCGGGCGCCATCGATGTCGATTACGGGGCGAGTGGCCCTGTAGTGCTCCTGAACGGCTCTGACCAATGGCTCCTTGAGGGATTCCGGACATTCCAGGCGGATTTCGGGCGTGTTGAAGGTTGACGGCACATCGGCCATGAGGTCGGCCAGATCCCGGCCGGTCCGGTCGGTGATCTCCAGCAGCCGCCCCGCGGCATACAGGGCATCGTCAAAGCCAAAATAGCGGTCGGCAAAGAACATGTGTCCGCTCATTTCACCGGCCAGGGCCGCGCCGGTCTCCTTCATTTTGGCCTTGATCAGGGAATGACCTGTTTTCCACATCAGGGGCCGACCGCCCAGCCGCGCCACTTCATCGTACAGCACGCGTGAGGCCTTGACTTCGGAGATGATGGTGGCGCCCGGTTGCCGCGACAATACATCGCGGGCATACAGCAACAGCAGCTGATCGCCGTGCACGATGCGGCCGGCGGCATCCACCACACCGATCCGGTCGCCGTCACCGTCGAAAGCGACGCCCAGGGCGGCGTTCTGTTGCCGGACCAGGCGGATCAGATCGGTTAGGTTCGCGGCGACGGTGGGATCGGCCTCGTGATTGGGAAAACGGCCGTCCACATGGCAGTAAAGTTCCACCACCCGGCATTTCATGCGGCGGAGGAGTTCCGGCGCCACTAGGCCGGCGGTGCCGTTGCCGGCATCCACCACCACCTTGGGGCGACTGTTGAAAACGCCGAAGTGCCGGGCCAGGTACTCGATGTAATCGGGGATGATGGGGCAGGCGGTTTCCCGGCCCTCCCCCTGATCGAAATCCTCTGTTTCCACCCGGCGGCGCAAGGCCTGGATATCGTCATCGTACAGGGCGTCGAGGCCGCTGCAGATCTTGAAACCGTTATATTCCGGCGGATTGTGACTGGCGGTGACGGCCACGCCGCCACCGGCTTCCAGGTAAACAATGGCGAAGTAGACCAGGGGTGTCGGGCAGATGCCGATATGGATGACATCCAGGCCGGTAGAGAGGATGCCGTAGCTGAAGCGGGTGGTGAACTCCAGTCCGGACAGCCGGCCGTCGCGGCCCACCACAACCGAGGTTTTCCCCCGGCGACGAAGCTCGGTGCCCACCGCCCGGCCGATGGCTTCGGCCAGATCAGGGGTCAGTTCCCGGCCGGCGATGCCGCGAATATCATAGCGCTTGAAAATGTGCGGGGAAGGGATGTGCATAACGGATTCCTGTTCTAGCGGGATAGGTTGTATTTTTGGATCAGCCGCCGGGCCACCGCATCGGGAACCAGGCATTCCGGTGTGCAGCCGCAGGAGAACACTTCCTTGACCAGCCTAGAGCTGAGATAGGAATATTTCTGATCGGGTACCAGGAACACGGTCTCGATATCCGGCGCCAGTTTGCGATTCATCAGGGCCATCTGCAGTTCATATTCGTAGTCGGATACGGCCCGGATGCCCCGGATGATGACGTTGGCGTTGTGCTGGCGGGCGGCCTCGACCAGCAGGCCGTCAAAATAAATGGTCTCGACCCGTGGTCCGAAGTCGGTGATGGCATCCCGCATCATTTCCAGCCGTTCCTCGGGGCTGAACAGAGGCTGCTTGTCCTTGTTGACGAGAATGGCGGCGATCACCGTATCGAACAGTTCCAGGCAACGCTTGATGATATCCAGATGCCCAAAGGTGACCGGATCGAAAGAACCGGGATAGATGGCGATGACCTTCTTGCCTGTCATGCGGACCTCCTTGGCGGAGCGGTGTCGTTCAGTTGAGGAGCGTAATCCTTACGGGAATCACACCGTCCCGGATCATATCCAGCCGGACGGCGGCGGCATAGGACAGATCGATGATACGGTCGGATCGGAAAGGGCCGCGATCGTTGATCCGTACCACCACGGTCCGGCTGCTGAGCAGGTTCTGCACCCGCACCACCGTGCCGAAGGGCAGTGTCTGATGGGCCGCCGTAAATTTATACATATCGAAGATCTCTCCGCTGGCCGTCGGTTTGCCGTGAAAATCCCGGCCGTACCATGACGCCAGGCCTTCCAGCAGGTGGGAAACAGGCGGCGGATCGGGATCGGGCAGGCGTGGCCGGGAACGGCGGCCACAACCGCTCCCCAGCAGCAGCAGGATCACCAGACCCAAGAGCGCCAAACGTGCATCCGCCCGCACCGGGCAACCTCCTTGTGAAGGCTTGAATATAAACCATTACATTTCTATTGTAAAGCCAAATTCTGATGCCGGCCGCTGGCGGCGGTGTTGCCGCGCCCGCCCGGCCGTTACAGGACGGCCAACAGGCGTTCCGGCAGTGTCGCCGGCAGTTCGGAGCCCAGTCGCAGGAGATGGCCGGGGCAGCCGGTCGGGCAGTCGCTGTTGCCGAATCCGGCCACGGGCACGGCGGCGGGGCAGTGTTCCCGGACCAGGCGAATCAGGCGGCATTCGGTCAGCTCCGGCCGGGAGGTGCACAATACCAGCGGGACGCCGACGGTGGGGCGGGTCGTCAGGAGATCCAGATGCCAATGGATTTTCTTGACGAACTTCAGGTGGCGGAGGATTCGGGGAAACAGAGCGGTGCGGGCGCTGCCGGCGTAGGCGTACACACCTGGCGGAAGGCGCCATTCCCGGCCGGTGCTGCGGATATGCTCGGCCAGACGGAGCTCCAGAAAGATCAGGTAGACGCCGCATGGAATCCGCCCCCGTTTCACGCGGTCTGTACCTGCTGGAAAAAGCGACGGATGATCTCCTCCCCTTCCGCCAACGATGTGCTGGACTGCACGCCGGCAAAGAGCGTATGACCGAAAAATTGCGATTTGGCGAACCAGGTCACGAAGATCTTGAGGCGGCTGAGGTGTTTTTCCGGAGGGAGATACTGTCGGAGCAGGCGGATAAAGTCGAGGAGCACCTGTTCGGGGTCCAACCGTACCTCGTGGCCGGTAAGGATCTCCTGAAAGATCTGGGGGCGCATGACGGCGCCGCGACCGATCATGACTCCGGCGCAGCGGGTCTGATGCCGTAGGCGGGTGGCGTCCGCCGCGCTGAACACGTCGCCGTTGCCCACAACGGGCAGGGGGAGTTCTTCCTGCAGCCAGCGGATCCACTCCCAGCGGGCCGTTCCCTTGAATTTTTCATGGCGGAAACGGGGGTGGACCACCAGCGTCTGGACCCCTTCCTCCGCCAGCATGCGGCAAAAGTTCAACAGAGCCGGCCGGTCGTCTTGCCAGCCGAGGCGGATCTTGGCGCTGAGGTGACCGGGAAAAGATTGCCGGACGGCGCGGATGATGCGACGGGTCAGCTCAGGCCGGCGCATCAGGGCCACGCCCTCGCCCTTGCGAATGATGGTCGGGGCCGAGCAGCCCATGTTGATGTCCATCGCCCGGACCCCGCCGGCGGCCAGTCGCTCGGCCGCGGCGGCCATCAATGCCGGGTCGGCGCCGGAGACCTGGTGGATCAGGTCCGTCTCTTGCTCGTCGCGCAGCAGAAAGAGCGAAGTCGACGCCTGGCCGTGAACCAGGGTGTTGGAGGAGAGCATTTCGGTGCAATAGAGATGGGCGCCGCCGATCTGTCGGAGCAGCATGCGAAAGGCCACATGGGTGACTTCGGCCAACGGAGCGAGGATGAGCGGGCACTCCACGGAGGAGTCAAAAGCCCGGGGTGAATCGGATGGTGACACGAACGATGATGCCTCCCCAAAATCGACACTATACCATGACGCCGGTTGCATGTAAACGGGTGATTGCCGGTCCGGAAGAGGCAGCCGAGATCCCAAAGCGCAGCCGACACTATTGCTTGACTTTAGGTGGCGGGGTGGCCTAGTATGGTAAACGGAATCCAGTTAGGGGATCTGCCATGAAAGTTGACGATCTGTTACGAATCGCCGTCGGCAAGGGTGCCTCGGATCTGCACCTGAAGGCCGGCTCGTTTCCGCACATCCGGGTATACGGTGAGCTGGTGCCGCTCATGGACTTCAAGAAGCTGTCCAAGGAAGACACCCTGCTCATGGCCTTCGGCATCATGAACAACCGCCAGAAGCTCTACTTCAAGGAAAACAGCGAGATCGACCTGGCCTACGGCGTGAAGAGCCTCGGCCGTTTCCGCGTGAACGTCTACCAGCAGCGCGGGACGGTGTCACTGGTCTTTCGTGTCATCCCGGCCCAGATCCGGTCGTTCGAGGAGCTGCATCTGCCCGAGGTCCTGAAGACCATCTCTCTGATCCCCCGCGGCCTGGTTCTGGTGACGGGCACCACCGGCAGCGGCAAATCCACGTCGCTGGCCACCATGATCGATTACGTCAACGAGAACCGGACGTGTCACGTCATCACCATCGAAGATCCCATTGAATTTTTGCACCGGGACAAAAAGAGTATCCTTTCCCAGCGGGAAGTCCGCGTGGATACAAATACGTTTGCCGATGCCCTCCGCAACGCCCTGCGCCAGGACCCCGACGTAATCCTGGTGGGCGAGATGCGGGACCGGGAAACCATTGAAACGGCCCTCCTGGCGGCCGAGACCGGTCATATGGTGTTCTCCACGCTGCATACGCTGGACGCCACCGAAACCATCAACCGTATCATCGCCGTATTTCCGCCCCATCACCAGCAGAATATCCGGATCCAGCTGGCATCCATTCTGCGGGCCGTCGTCTCCATGCGTCTGCTCAAACGCTCCGACGGCCAGGGCCGGGTGCCGGCCATCGAGGTGTTGGTGGTGACGGAGTTCGTGCGCAACTGCATCATCGATCCCTCCAAGACCAAGTTCATCAAGACGGCCATCGCCGCCGGCACCAGTCAGTACAGCATGCAGTCCTTTGATCAGTCCATCTACCAGTTTTACAAAAAGAACTACATTTCCTTCGAAGACGCGGTCAACTACGCCACCAATCCCGACGAGTTCAAGCTGCGGGTGCAGGGCATTTACTCGGCCCAGGAAGCGGCCATGGAGGAGATGGAGAAAGAAATCGAACGCCAGCAGAACATCTAGATGGAGACACAGTTTCGTGCGGCGCTCCAGTACGCCGTCCGGTTGTTGGGACGGAAAGTTTACACCGAGCTGGAGTTGCGCCGCAAACTTGAAAAACGATTCCCGCAATCCCCCGCCAACGAGCAGGTCATTGAGAGATGCCGGGAACTGAAATTCCTGGATGACGGGGAATATGCGCGATTCTTCGCCCGCAATCGCATCATCGAACGGTTGTGGGGCCCCTTCCGGGTGCTGTTCGAGCTGGAACAGCGCGGAGTGCCGCCCTCCCTGGCCCAGGCGGCCGTTGACGCGGTCTGGTGCGAAACGAGCCACGATGAGGTCATGGCGAAGGCGGTGCGGAAATGGCTGAAATCGCACGGCCGGATTCGGCAGTGGAAGGAGCTGGCCGGTATGAGGAATTACCTGCTGCGCCAGGGCTTCGATTCGGAAAAAATTCGGGAATGCCTGGCCGGGTTTGACATTGAAGACAGGAATGAGGCTGATGAAAGGTAAGGACATTCGCCGTCAGTTTTTGACGTATTTTGAGGAGCGGGGCCACCGCGTCGTCAAGAGTTCACCGCTTCTGCCGGAAAATGATCCGACGCTGCTGTTCGCCAACGCCGGCATGAACCAGTTCAAGAACGTCTTTCTGGGCAAGGAGAAACGGGATTACTCCCGCGCCGCCTCCTGCCAGAAATGCGTCCGCGCCGGAGGTAAGCACAACGATCTGGAGAATGTGGGCCGCACCGCCCGTCACCATACGTTCTTCGAGATGCTGGGCAATTTTTCCTTCGGCGATTATTTCAAGGAAGACGCCATCCTCTTCGCTTGGGACCTGCTGACCCGGGTCTACGGCCTGGATCCGGACCGGATGTACGCCACGGTGTTTCGCGAGGATGATGATGCCGCCGTGCTGTGGCGGAAGATCACCGGACTCCCCGCCGAACGGGTCCTGCGCCTCGGCGAAAAGGACAATTTCTGGGCCATGGGGGATACGGGTCCGTGCGGGCCTTGTTCGGAAGTCCTGTATGATTTGGGGATCAGCCCAGAGGGGCACAGGGACTGCCCGCCCGATTGCGAATGCGGCCGCTATTTGGAGATCTGGAACCTGGTGTTCATGCAGTACGAGCGGGATGACACCGGCAAGATGAATCCCCTGCCGGCCCCCTCCATCGACACGGGCATGGGCCTTGAGCGGCTGACCTCGGTTTTGCAGGGCAAGCTGAGCAATTACGACACCGATCTGTTCATGCCGCTGATCCGCCGGATGGAGGAGAAGGCCGGGCTGGCCTACGGCCAGGATCCGCATCATGACCTGTCGCTGCGCATTATCGCCGATCACAGTCGGGCCGGCGCTTTCCTGGTGGCCGACGGCATCATCCCGTCCAACGAGGGTCGGGGTTACGTCCTGCGCAAGATCCTGCGCCGCGCCATCCGCCATGGCCGACTGCTTGGGCTGCAGGAACCTTTCCTGTATGAAATAACAGGCCATGTCGCCGACATGATGGGCGATACCTACGACGAGCTGATCACCGCCCGTGACTACCTGCTGCGGGTGATCCGCACCGAGGAGGAGAAATTCTCCACCACCCTGGAGTACGGCTTGAAGAAACTGGACGAGATGGTCGCGGAGGACGCCGAACAGGTGGCCGGCGAGGACATCTTCAAACTGTATGACACGTATGGGTTCCCGCTGGACCTGCTGGAAGAGATCGCCGCCGAGCGAGGCTGGCGGCTCGATATGCCCGGATTCCAGGCGGAACTGGAAAAGCAGAAGGAACGTGCCCGGGCCAGCTGGAAAGGGGATGTGTCGCTGACCATCAGCGACGACATCCGCCGGTTGGGCCGGCAGCACCGCAGCACGTTCCTGGGCTACGAAACCATCACCGTAGAGGACGCCCGGGTGCTCGCCGTGCTGCAGGATGACCGGCTGAAAAGCGAGCTGGGCGAGGAAGAGGAGGGGCAGATTTTGCTGGACCAGACGCCGTTCTATGCCGAGTCCGGCGGGCAGATCGGCGACCAGGGCGTGCTGCGCGGGGAGGACTTCGCCGCCCGGGTGCTGGATACGGTGCTGCCCATGGAGGGCCTGATCCTACACCGGGTGAAGGTGTGGCACGGCACGGTGCAGCCAGGCCTGACTGTCCGCGCCGAAGTGGACGAGCGCCGCCGGTTCGCCACCGCCTGCAATCATACCGCCACCCATCTGCTGCATGCCGCCTTGCGGGATGTGCTGGGCGGGCACGTCAAGCAGGCCGGTTCCCTGGTGGCCCCGGACCGGCTGCGGTTCGATTTCACCCATTTTGCGCCGCTGACGGCGCGCGAGTTGGAAATGATCGAGGAGATCGTCAACGAGCAAATCTGGAAGAACCGTACCGTTACCGCCCGGGTGGTGGAGCTGGATCATGCCCTGGAAGAGGGCGCCATGGCCCTGTTCGGCGAAAAATACAAGGACAAGGTGCGGATGATCACCGTGGACGGCTTCAGCCGAGAACTGTGCGGTGGTACGCATCTCGACCACACGGGCGAGATGGGCGTGTTCAAGATCCTCTCGGAGAGCAGCATCGCCTCGGGCGTACGCCGCATGGAAGCCGTGACCGGTCCGCGGGGTTTCGAGCGATTTGTCCGGGACGAGCAGGTGCTGGGCTCCATTCACCGCGACTTCAAGGTCCCGGCGGAGGAGTTGCCGGATTACCTGGCGGAGCTCCATGCCCAACTGAAAGCCAGGCAGAAAGATATCGAGCGGTTGAAGCTGAAGCTGGCGTCCCGCACTCTGGACGATATCCTGGACCGGGCCGGCGAACTGGACGGCATCAAGGTGATCTCCGGCGTGGTACCGGATGTGGATCGATCCGCCTTGCGCCAGCTGGCCGACCAGTTGCTCCACCGTTTCGAGCGGGCCATCGTCGCCCTGGGCGCGGAGATCGACGGCAAGGCCTCGCTGGTGGTCATGGTCAGCGATGCGGTGGCCAGGGAGTACCCCGCCGGTAAACTGGTGGGCGCCCTGGCCCGGATGGTGGGCGGCGGCGGCGGCGGCCGGCCCACCATGGCCGAGGCCGGCGGCAAGGACCCTTCCCGTCTCGACGAGGCCATGAACAGCGTCATGAAACTCCTGCAGGAGTGAAGCCTCCGGCCGGCGGATCCGCCGGATTTCTCATCATTCCCGTCCAAGCATGAAACACCCTTTCACGGGGCGAAGGTGGTAGTTCGGGTTCGACCTGTCTGCCGAAGCTCGGACGAGCGAAGGCGGGCGAATCCGGAACTCCTCATGGATGAAGATCCAAAGATGAAGGAGCGCCTTCGGGCATAAGGCGGTAGGACCAGTTTTTGGAAATGTCGCACACCGCTCCCCGCCGGGCTTGCCCCGGCGGAAGCGAGGACTGAATGCCAGCGAGGGATTCCTGCAGAATAATGGCACCGCCGGCCTGGCGCCGGTGGGGCCATGTTATATTTGCAGGTGGTTCCATCGACAGTGAAAGGACGACACCTTTTATGGCAAGGTCCCTTGCATATGACCTTTTCAAAGTTCGCGATACGTTTCAGGAGAACATCGCTCCACCGGCGCCAGGCCGGTGGTGGCGGTTGCCAGGACGGCCGTTTAACTGGCGGTCAGTCACGGCCCCGCTGGCACGAGGCCAGCGGTGGCCGGCAGGTGTGGCCCGCACCGGTCGGGTGCGGGACCGTTCACCGCGACAAAGCCAAACGGGTTTTCATACAGAGGGCAGCCGGGGTGTATAATGGGGTTATTTTTGTCCTGCCGGCATCGCGAAGCCATGCCGCAGGAATCCGTTGAAGGAACATACATGGACATCGTTTTCACTCTACCAGGCAAGTCTGAACTGACCCTTCTGGAAAAGGCCCTGCTCCTGGCCCTGCGGGCTCATCTCGGCCGGACCGACAAGGCGGGTCAGCCGTATGTGTTCCACCCCCTGCGCCTCCTGTTGACCCTGGACACGGAAGAAGAGAAAATGACCGCGCTGCTGCACGACGTGGTGGAGGATTCGGACATCACCCTGGAGGAATTGCGGCAGGCCGGCATTCCCGAGACGGTGGTGCAGGCCGTGGACGCCCTGACCCGTCGAAAGCCGGAGGAAAGCTACGAAGAGTATATCGAACGCGCCGCCCGGCATTCCGTCGCGCGGCGTGTGAAACAGGCTGATCTGCGCGATAACATGGACATCTCCCGCCTGACCGAGCTCACCGCCAGGGACATCCAACGGCTGACCCGGTACCTGCACGCCTGGCGTTTCCTGCAAAGCGAATGATCGGCCGGCGGGCGAGCCAACCCTGTGCCTGGCTGTTGCCGCTGGTGCGTCCGCTCAGCGCCATCGCTCCAGCCCAAGGGACACCTCTGAAAGTGTTTTTCGGCAGGAAAGAAAAACCCCCGGCGAACCGGGGGTTTTGACTATTCGAAACCGCAGGTGAGCGGTCAGGAATGGGTTGCCCGCTCCAGAATCCGCAGGATGGAGAACATGAGGATGGCCGCGACCAGGGATGTGGCCACCAGCAGACCGAAGGTCTGGACCAGCGACAGATTTGACCAGGGGATGGCCACAAAGCCGGACAGAGTGTTGCCTACGGCGGTGGCGCCCAGCCAGCCGCCCTGCATCATACCGCGAAACTGGGGTGGTGAGACCTTGGCCACAAAGGCCAGGCCCATGGGGCTGATATTCAACTCGGCGATGGTCAGGGTGAAATAGGTGCTGATGAGCCAGTAGGGGGAGACCAGCAGCTCCGACACCCCGCCCTGGGACAGGAGCGACTGGGGGCTGGCCAGCTTGAAGGAGCCGACGACGAGGATCATGAAGCCCACCGCCGTGATGAGCATGCCGAAGGCCATCCGCTTGGGTGTGGACGGCTCCTTCCCCTTCTTGCCCAGCCAGGCGAAGAACGCCACCACCACCGGCGTGAGAAAGACCACGAACATGGGATTGAAGCTCTGGAACAGCTCCGGGGAGATGGAGTTGGTGGGTCCCTCGGAGAACGTGATGTAGCGGTTGTAAAGCACGCCGCCCGAGATCAGCAGCAGGGCGATGGAAAACAGCTTGAGGTTCTTGGCAAATTTGCGCCCCACCAGGAAGATGATGCCGGCGATGATGCCCACGAAGGCCAGAAAGGCCCAGATGTCGAAAAAGATTTTGGTAAACGGTCCCACGGAACCGGCGGTGTAGTTTTTGGCGAACCAGGTGAGGGTGAGCCCGTTCTGGTGAAAGGCCATCCAGAAGAAGATGACCACGATGAACACCAGGATGAGGGCGACGAGGCGGTCGCGTACCTGCTTCGGAGCCAGCTGAACCGTGGTGGGATCTGCCTTGATGCGGTCCTTCTGAAGTAAATCAGCATGTTTGTAATACTTGCGAAAGCCGAGGAAAATCAGCAGCGAAATCACGATACTGGCCCCGGCGATGGCAAAGCCGGCGTTGTAGCCCGTGCTCAGCGAGTCGAGATAGCTTTGACAGAAGGCACTGACGGAAGTGAAACTGCCCCCCATCTGCTGCAGGGCAATGGTTTTCAACTCCGCCAGTTTGCCGGTTTCCAGAGTGCCCTTGATGAACTGGTGAGCCATGCCCGGCACCCGGGCGTCGTAGGTGAATCCGTCGGTGCCCATGAGGACGTCGCGGATGCCCGTGGCGGCGTAGGGCGCGAAGAATGCGCCGATGTTGATGCCCATGTAATAGATATTGAAGGCGTGGTCATGGAGCGGCTTGTATTCGGCCCGTTCGTACAGGTTCCCGAGAATGACCGCCAGATTTCCCTTGAAAAACCCGGTACCCAGGGCGATGACAAACAGCGAGAGGTAGATGAAAATCTGGGTGGTGCCCGGCACCGACATCATGAAATACCCGCTGAACATCAGGATGATGCCCAGGGAGACGATGCGTCCGTAGCCGATACGGTCGGCCAGGATGCCGCCCAGGACGGGCAGGGCGTAGACGGCCGTCAGGAAGCCGGACCAGACGAAGCCCACATCCTCGGGGTGCAGGCCGAACTTGGCCTCGAAAAACAGGGCGAAGATGGCCATCATGGTGTAGTAGCCGAAGCGTTCGCCCATGTTGGAGAAGAAGAGAACATACAGTCCTTTGGGATGACCTTTAAACATGAAACCTCCGTGGGGGTTTGGCGACCGGTTTCGGAACCCGTGCCGGATGGCGGTTCATCGTCATCCGGAAAGCCATTGGCCGGAGAGCGCGCCGGATAACCTCCCGCGATTCGGGCCGGCAGCGGCTGTTTGCGCCAGGGGCGAAACCGGTTCTGGATGTCAGATTGTATGTATACAATAAAAGTTCATCATTTCAAACATATTTAACCCTGCCGTCGTCCGGCCATGTGGTACAATATGCGGAAAGGGCTTGCATTCCATGGATTTGGAAACTTAACGCATGCTGCCATTTTTTCACACGCCGCCGGGTTTGCTTCACCAGCGGGGCGTCACCGCCCATGGGGGCGGGAATATGACCTGACCCCCGGCACAGATATCCAAAGGTTACGAGGAGGTTATCGATGAACCGAAACGATTCACTGAACAGCCGCCGCGGCTTTTTGCGCCAGGGGGCGGCCGGCCTGGCCGGTGTGACCGTGCTGGCCGCCGGCCGCTGGCCCGAAGTCCACGCCCGGGCGGGCACGGAGACGGCCAGCCCCGACCGCCGGCCGTTCATATACCGCACCCTGGGCAAGACGGGGTTGAAGGTGTCCGTGGTCAGCATGGGCGTGATGAACGCCGACAATCCCAATCTGGTCCGGGCGGCCCTGGATGCCGGCATCATCCATCTGGACACGGCCCACGTCTACCAGCGGGGCCGCAATGAGGAAATGATCGGCGAGGTCATCAAGGGACGTCCCCGGGATTCGTTCATCATCGGCACCAAGGTCAAGGGCGGCCATCAGGACCGGGAAACGGGCCTGTTCGGCGCCGACACGAGCGCCGCCGCCTTCGTCGAGGACTTTCACACCAGCCTCCGGCGGCTGCAGCTCGATCATGTGGACATCCTGTACCTGCATAACATCAACAAGCGGGAAGCGGCCCTGTTCGAGCCGCTCCTGTCGGCCATGCTCAGGTTGAAAAAGGAAGGGAAGACGCGTTTCATCGGCGTGTCCACCCACCGCAACGAGCCGGAAGTCCTGCGCGCGGCCGTGGAGAGCAAGGCCTATGATGTGGTGCTGACGGCCTACAATTTCCGTCAGGATCATCGCGACGAGGTCAAGCGGGCCATCGCCGAGGCGGCGGCAGCCGGGCTGGGCATCGTGGCCATGAAGACCCAGGCCGGTGCTTACTGGGACCGGGAGCGCCAGCAGCCCATCAACATGCAGGCCGCCCTCAAGTGGGTGCTTCAGGACGAGAACGTGCATACGGCCATCCCCGGCTTCACCACCTTTGACCAGCTGGAGACGGACCTGGCGGTGATGGCCGACCTGGCGCTGTCGCCGGTCGAGAAGAAAGACCTGCAACCGCGTGAGCCGGTTACCAGTGCCGGTCTCTACTGCCAGCAGTGCGACGGCTGCCGCGGCCAGTGCCCGGCCGCGCTGGACATCCCCACCCTCATGCGCGGCTACATGTACGCCTACGGCTACCGCAACCTGGGCGCCGCCAAGGCGACCCTGGCCGAGGCCGGCCTGGCGGGCTCGCCCTGCGACGATTGCGCCACCTGCCGGGTGTCGTGCCGCCAGGGCTTCGACGTTCGCGCCAAGGTCGCCGACGTCGCCCGCCTGCGGCACGTGCCCGACGATTTTCTGGTCTGATTTCGAATGACTGGCCTATCGGAAACGGTGGCGGGGAAAATATCCGGGACGATCCGGCGGTTCCGCTCAGTTGAAGCCGACCGCCGGATCTTTTTGTCTGCGGGTCGGATCTACTCCCGCAGCAGGTCGCGGGCGATGACGATGCGCTGGATCTCGCTGGTTCCTTCGTAGATGGTGGTCACCCGGGCGTCGCGATAATAGCGCTCCACGGGGTATTCCCTGGAAAATCCGTAACCGCCGTGGATCTGGACCGCCTGGCCGGTGACTTCGTTGGCCATTTCCGAGGCGAAGAGCTTGGCCATGCTCGAATAGCGGGCCAGGCGCGTCTCGCCTTCGTCTTCCCGAAAGGCGGCCAGGTAGACCAGCAGGCGGGCGGCTTCGATGCGGGTGGCCATGTCGGCCAGCATGAACTGGATGGCCTGAAATTCGGCAATGGTCTTGCCAAAGGCTTCGCGCATCTTGGCATATTTCAAGGCTTCCTCGTACGCGCCCTGGGCGATGCCGACGGACTGGGCGCCGATCCCTGTGCGCGACGCACCCAGCACCGACAGGGCCACCTTGAGCCCCGCCCCCTCGGGTCCCAGCAGATTTTCCGCCGGCACGGCGCAATCTTCCAGCACCAGCTCCGATGTTTTGGACGAGCGCAGGCCCATCTTGTCCTCGATGGTCCCGATCGTGCAACCGGGGGTGTCCTTTTCCACGATGAAGGCGCTGATACCTTTGGCGCCCCGCGTGGGATCCGTGACGGCCATGACGATGATGACCCCCGCCTCCGGCGCGTTGGTGCACCAGGCCTTGACGCCGTCCAACACGTAATGGTCGCCGCGGCGCACCGCGCGGGTTTTCTGGTTGGCGGCATCGGAGCCGGCCTGGGGTTCCGTCAGGGCGAAGGCGCCGAGCACCTGGCCGGCGGCCATGTCCGGCAGGTATTTTTTCTTCTGTTCTTCCGTACCCCATTTGCGAATGGGAAAGCAGGCCACGGAATTGTGGACGGCCACGGTGACGGCCAGGGCGGCGTCCACCCGGGCCAGTTCCTCGATGGTGATGGCGTAGGAGATGCTGTCGATGCCGGATCCACCCAGGACCTCCGGCACCAGGCAGCCCATGAAGCCGAGCTCGGCCAGCTTGGCCAGGATCTCCCGGGGGAAGCGGGATTCGCGGTCCCGTTCGGCGGCGCCGGGCCACACTTCCGTCTCGGCAAAATCACGGATCGTTTCCCGGATCAGTTGCTGATCTTCCGTCAGGTTGAAATTCACGAGGACCTCCTTGTTGAGGGTGCAGGTAATCGGGTCGCGGCGATGGTGAAAAGTGTAGCACAAGGACACAAGGGCCGCCAGATCGAAATACCGCCGCGGCAGTGATGCTGCCACCGGAGGGTCTGAGGAAATTGCGTTTTAGCTGCTTTAAGGTTTGATCCGGAGAAAACCTCGGAGTATAATTTTTTCATTGTAACCATGTGTCACGGTTTGGAAGCCTACTTGACGAAAGTCACCAACTCTGCAGGAGGACCCGGAGCAAGTGTGATGAATGGCCCAGTGAGAATGGATCATAGGTTGATATCGGACAGTCGGGAAAAATATCTCATCACCATAAGGGAAGGAAAGGTCATATGAAATCGATTGTTATTGTTGGTCTGATGATGCTGACAACCACTGTTTGGCTGGGCGGTGCCATCCCCCAGACGGAGCGCGACGCGCTCATCGCCCTGTACAATTCCACCGGCGGCGACCAGTGGAGCAACAAGGAGAACTGGCTGGGTGCGGCCGGGACCGAGTGCACGTGGCACGGCGTCACCTGCGACAATGACGGGAACCATGTTGTTGAAATAAACTTATCCTATAATAACCTCACCGGATCCATTCCGTCGGCAATCAGCGCACTGACGTCTATGCACAGTTTTTCTCTTTATTACAACCAGATCGAAGGCCCGATTCCCAGCGAGATGGGCAGCCTGAGCAACCTGGGGGACTTGCGACTGTACGGCAACCGCCTGAGCGGGCCCATCCCCACCCAACTGGGAAACCTGACGAACCTGTCCCACCTGTCGCTGCACACCAATCGCCTTGAGGGGCCCATCCCCACCGAACTCGGCAGCTTGACCAACCTCTATTACCTCAAGCTCGGCTACAATATGTTGACCGGTACCATTCCCACCGAGGTGATGAACATCCCCACCCTGTTCATTCTGGAGGTGCCCGGCAATCAGCTGACCGGGCCCATCCCCACCGGACTGGCCAACCTGACGAACCTGGCTACCCTCGATCTCAATTCCAATCAGTTCACGGGGCAGATCCCCACCGAGCTGGCCAGCATGACGAGTCTGTCCAGGCTGGAGGTCGGCGGGAACCAGCTGACGGGGACCATCCCCACCCAGCTGGGTGAGATGCCCAATCTGGGCTACCTGAACGTGGCCGCCAACCAGCTGACGGGCACGATCCCGGTGACCGCCAAAAATTTCAGCGCCCTGCGGCAGCTTTTCGCCTACGACAACCAGTTCAGCGGTCCATTTCCCGCGGGATTGACCAGCCGGGACATGGTGGAGCTCGATCTGGCCATGAACAACTTTCACGGCCCCCTGCCCACAGAAATCGGCAACTGGACCAAAATGTCGTATCTCAGCCTGTACCGGAACAATTTCAGTGGTCCCTTGCCCACGGAGCTGGGCAACCTGACCGATGTGTTATGGTTCTATCTCGACCGCAACCGGCTTGAGGGGCCCATCCCTTCCGAGCTGGGCAACATGACCAACGTGCGCTTCATCAATCTGGGGGAAAACAGCCTCACCGGCAACATCCCCACCGAGCTTGCCAACCTGCCGAATATGAGCAACCTGAACCTGAGCGGCAACATGCTGGCCGGAGAAATACCGGCCGGGATCAAGGATTTCACCACCCTGGGGCGCTTTGGCCTGAATATTTTTTACAACGCCCTGTATTCCAGCGATCAGACAGTCATCGACTTCGTGGAGAATCACCATGCCGGTTCCGGCTATGTTGATTTCCGCGACCGGCAGACCGTGGCTCCGGAAAACGTGATGCTGAACCTGGTCACCAAGGTGGTGGCCGGTGAAATCGAATGGGATCTCATCCGCTACACGGAGGATGACGGCGGTTACGAGATCCTGATGGCCACCACGCCCGGCGGACCCTACCATGTGATGGGCATGACGGGCGACAAGACCGTCGACACCTACGCCCTGGAATGCCTGCCGCCCGGCGCCGACCTCTACGTGGTGGTCCGCAGCGTGACGTACCCCCATCCGGACAACCCCAACACCGTCATCAGCGGCTACAGCCAGGAGGCTCATGTCACCACGCCGGGCGTCAAGGGCGACCTGAACGACGATGCTCAGGTGACCATGGCCGATGTTGATCTGCTGGCCGATTACCTGGTGGAGAAACGATACAGTTTCCCCAACTGCACCGCCGCCGGGGATGTGAACGGCGACTTCGTAATCAACGTGGTGGATCTGCTCCTCTTGCGGACCATGATGAATCCATAGCCTCCGGCGCGGTGTTCCCATAAAACACAGGCCGACGGAACTGTTCCGCCGGCCTTGCTTTTTCCGGGAAGATGTGATCAAGGGGCGGGATTCGCCCGGCCACCTAGCCGAAGTAATCCGGTTCGTTGCCCCGTTTCCACTTGATATTGCAGCCCACGCTGGGCGCCTGATCCTCGGCGGGGATTTCCCGCCCCGCCAGGACGTCGTCCACCGCCGCCGTCAGTTCCTCGCCGGTGACGGGTTCGTGGTTTCCGGGCCGGCTCTGGTCGAACTGGCCCCGGTAGGCCAGCCGGCGCTGGTCATCGAAGAGGAAAAAATCGGGCGTGCAGGCGGCCCGGTAGGCCTTGGCCGCTTCCTGGGTTTCGTCGTAGAGATACGGGAAGGTGTAGCCCAGGCGATCCGCCTCGGCGGCCATCTTTTCGGGACGGTCATCGGGATAGTTGGCCACGTCGTTGGCGTTGATGCCCACCACGGCCACGCCCCGCGCCTGGTATTCCTTCGCTTTTTCCGCCAGTTTTTCCTGGATGTGTTTCACATAGGGGCAGTGATTGCAGATGAACATGACCAGCAGGGCCTTGGCATCGACGAAATCCTGGAGGGAATATATGCGGCCCGACGGATCGGATAAACTGAAATTCGGCGCCGGCGTACCCAGGGGCAGCATGGTGGAGGGGGTTAATACCATAAGAAATCTCCTTTTCGGGTAGTTGCTTCTATTCATTTAGACTGGGTGAGGGCCGGGTTCGTTTCAGAATAATGCCCCGGTAACGGCGAGGCCGTGGAATTGCCTCCGGCCGGACCGAGGGGGCGGCGAATGCTTTCGAAGTCGGCACGACAATGGTCAGGATGGCTTCTAGTGGTTTTTGCCGCTGACGGGCACGGCCAGGGGTTGGGTCATGGTGCGGGGATCGAGGATCTTCGTAAGCTGGGCTTCATTGATGAGTCCGCTCTCCAGGGCCAGTTCAATGACGCTGCGATCGGTGGCCAGGGCCTTCTTGGCGATGTCGGCGGCAGCCTCGTAGCCGAGATGGGGCACCAGAGCGGTGACGATGCCGATGGAACGGTCCAGCAGTTCGCGGCAGTGGTCGGCGTTGGCGGTGATGCCGGCTACGCAGCGGGAAGTCAGTACGGTGCAGGCATTGGTCAGGATCTGCAGTGATTCGAAGATATTGAGGCCGATGATGGGCTCAAAGGCGTTGAGTTCCAGCTGTCCGCCCTCGGCGGCCATGGTGATGGTGACATCGTTGCCGATGACCTGGAAGCAGACTTGGTTGACCATTTCAGGGATCACCGGATTGACCTTGCCGGGCATGATGCTGGAACCGGGCTGCATGGCCGGCAGGTTGATTTCGTTGAATCCGGCCCGCGGGCCGGATGACAGCAGGCGCAGATCGTTGCAGATCTTGGACAGCTTGACGGCGACCCGTTTGAGGACGCCCGACAGCTGAACGAAGGCACCGGCGTCGGAGGTGGCTTCCACCAGGTTGGGTGCTGTGCGCAGCGACAGCCCGGTAATTTCGATCAGCCGGGCCCGGATCTGGTCGGCGTAACCGGTCCGGGTGTTGATGCCCGTGCCGATGGCGGTGGCTCCCAGGTTCATTTCGTGCAGCAGGCGCGCGGCTTCGCGCAGCCGCTCCATGTCCTCGCTGACGGTGATGCTCCAGGCGGCGAACTCCTGGCCCAGGGTCATGGGGACGGCGTCCTGCAGCTGGGTGCGGCCGATCTTGAGGATATCGCGGAACTCGTCGCTCTTGATGGCGAACGCATCCTGCAACTGGCCCATGGCCGTCAGGAGGCTGTGAATCTTCCAAATGGCGGCGATTTTCAGCGCCGTCGGGTAGACGTCGTTCGTGGACTGGGACAGGTTGACGTGGTTGTTGGGGTGGCAGTAGCGGTATTCGCCGCGTTGGTGGCCCAGGATCTCCAGGGCCCGGTTGGCGATGACCTCGTTGGCGTTCATGTTGCAAGATGTGCCGGCGCCGCCCTGGATGACGTCGACGATGAACTGGCGCAGGTGCTTGCCGTCGCGGATTTCCCGGGCCGCGGCGATAATGGCCTCGGCCACGCCGGGGTCCAGTTCGCACAGGTCGGCGTTGGCCCGGGCGGCCGCTTCCTTGATGGCGGCCAAGGCCCGGACGAGGGTGGGAAAGCGGGAGATGGGGACGCCGGTGATGGGAAAGTTCTGCTTGGCCCGCAGCGTCTGGATCCCGTAGTAGGCCTCCGCTGGGATCATCATCTCGCCGAGACTGTCCTGTTCTTTCCGGTAATTCATGATGGTAACCTCTGTACTGACTGTTCAATCCCGAATGTTCAATCCCGAAGGAAGGCATATTCCCATAATTCGGGCGGCGGGTCAATGGGCGATCGCGAGAGGGATACCTTCTGATCGGCTTCCTGTGCGACCGATGGATGGCATGAGACAATCAGGGTCACTCACGGCATGTTCAGGGTCGGGACGGATGGGAAATCCAGGCGGGTGCCGGCAGCCAGGTTGATGTAATTGGTGAAAAGGGTCAGGGCCACGACGGCGATGATTTCAATGATTTCCTCGTCGGAATAGTCGACGCGCCGCAACCGGCCCAGATCCTCGTCGGTTATGGCCCCATGGGATTTGAGCATGACCAGGGCGAACTGCATGGCCGCTTCCTCTTTGCGGCTCGGCGAACAACCCCGTCGGCTGTCCACGATATCCTCCTCGGCCATGCCCACGGTCCGGCCCAGGGCGCTGTAGGCAGCCACACAATACTCGCAGCCGTTACTCTCGGAGACAGAGAGGGCGATCCGGTGGCGGAGCCGCTCCGACAGGAGACCCTCCCCCAAGGCCTGATTGAAGTCCAGATAGGCCTTTAAGGCGGCGGGGGAGTTCGCCAGAGTTCGGTAAAAATTCGGTGTCATGCCCATCGTTTGCTGCAGATTTTCCAGCAGTACCTTTGATTTGCCGTTGAGGTCGTGAAGTTGAACAGGGGGTATGCGCTGCACCCAAGCCTCCTTGCCTGCGTGAGATTGTGCGATAAAGTCAGAAAAAGTCTAACTCTTCTGACTGATCAGATGACTGCTTCGAACCAAACGATTCCACCGTCACGATATTTTTGGGCGGGGATGGAAATGAGGGATCTTCCGGGCCCGGAATAGAGCCGGAAAAGGGGGAATCCGGCCGTCAGTGATCCTTGTCCGTGCCCTTAACCATGGGGACGAACCGAACGGGCAGGAGGTAGGATTCCTTGACCTGACCGCTTGCATCCTTCTCGATTTTCACGAGATGCTGGACGGACCCCACGGCGCCGACGGGCACCACCATCCGTCCACCGGGGGCCAGCTGTTCCACCAGGGCGGCGGGAATGCTCGGCGGGGCGGCGGTGACGATGATGGCGTCGTAGGGGGCGGCGTCGGGCCAGCCCTTGTAGCCGTCACCGATGCGGCACCGGATGTTGTTGTAGCCGAGTTCGGCCAGCAGCGCAGCGGCCCGCCGGCCCAGCTCGGGGACGATTTCGATGGTGTAGACGCGACCGGCCAGCTCGGCGAGGATCGCCGCCTGGTAGCCGGAGCCGGTACCGATTTCCAGAACCCGTTCATCCGGTTGAAGATCCAGCGCCGCCGTCATGTAGGCCACGATGTACGGCTGGGAAATGGTCTGGTCCTGGCCGATCGGCACCGGTTGGTCCGAGTAGGCCCACGACTGGTAGCTTGCGGGGATAAAGCGGTGTCGGGGCACTTGGCGCATGGCGGCCAGCAATCTTTCGTCCCGGATGCCCCGGGCGGCGATCTGGTGCATCACCATCTGCTGGCGACGCGGGTGAAACTCATCCGCCTGGTCGTTGCCCGTAGCGGAAAAAGACCCGGTGGTCGTGATGGACGGGCTGCGCAGGGCGCGCAGAATCAGCACGGACAGAACCACCACCAGGACGAGAGCGGCGATGACAAGAAAAATGGTGGATCGCATATATCCCGATTATAGCATACGGTCAGGGCGCAGCTCAAATCGGCGCGCCACGCGGCCGGCCGCCGCAGCGCTCTGGTCATGCGGATCCATCGTCCATGGCTTCCCAGAGCAGCTGGGCGATATCCCTGACCTCCACCTGCTCCACGTTTTTCTCCGCCACGCCGTCGGCCAGCATGGTCATGCAGAAAGGGCAGGCCGAGGCCACGGTACGGCAGCCGGAGGTACGGACATGGTCGATACGCGTATGATTGATCCGTGTGCCGATGGTCTCCTCCATGAAGATGCGGCCACCCCCGCCGCCACAGCAGTAGCCGCGTTCATGGTGCAGCTCCAGTTCGGCCGGACCGTCGTTCGCAAGGTGGCGCAAGACATTGCGCGGCGCGGCATAGATGTCATTGTAGCGGCCCAGATAGCAGGAATCGTGATAGGCGATCTTGCCGTCCAGCTGCCGGATCGGTTTGAGTTTGCCTTCGAGCAACAGCTTTTCGAGAAATTCGGTGTGGTGATAGACCTCGTAAGTGCCGCCGAATTCGGGGTATTCGTGCCGGATGGTGTTATAACCGTGGGGACAGGCAGTAATGATTTTCCTGACGCCGGCTTCGTTGAATGTCTCGATATTGGTCGTGGCCAGTTCCTGGAAGAGCAGCTCGTTGCCCGTGCGGCGGGCCATGTCCCCGCAGCAGCCCTCGGCCTCGCCCAGGATGGCGAAGGATACGCCGGCCTTGCGCAGCAGGCGGACCAGGGCCCGGGCCACCTGTTTGTTGCGATCGTCGAAACTGCCGGAGCAGCCCACGAAGAACAGGTACTCGAAGCTCTCCACCTCGCCGGCCAACGGAACGTCCAGGTCAGCGGCCCATTCCGCCCGCTGATGGGCGCCGATACCCCAGGGATTGGAATTGTTCTCCAGGCCTTTGAAGGCCTTGGTCAGCTCTTTGGGAAAGTTGCTCTCCATGAGAGTTTCGTGGCGCCGGAAATCGACGATCCAGGGGACTTCCTCGATGAACAGCGGACAGGCCGTCTCACAGAAGCGGCAGGTGGTGCAGGCCCAGATCTCGTCATGTCCCACGACACCGGCCTCGAACAGATCGGGCAGTTCGGCCGTTTGGCCGGCGATGATCTTGTCCTGGTTCCGGTAGACGAATTCCTTGATGTGGTCATTCATGCGCTTGGGCGATAGCGGTTTGTCGGTAGTGTGGGTGGGGCAGAACTCATGGCAGCGGCCGCACTCGGTGCAGGTATAGACATCCAGTAGCAGTTTCCAGTCCAGATGCTCCGCCCGGGATGTGCCGAAGGTTTCGGTCTCCTCATCCTCGAGGTCGAGCGTTTTTAGCTTGCCCGGCGGATTCAGTTCCTGGAAGTAAACGTTGGGCAGGCTGGTAATGACGTGGAAGTGCTTGGAGCCGGGCAGGATGTTCAGGAAAGCCAGGATGGTGACGGCCTGAATCCACCAGCTGACGCTGAACAGGGTCTCCAGTCCGGCCGGCGAAAACCAGCCGGCCACCATCTCCTTGAGGTAGACGCCGAGAAAACCGTGGGCCGCGGTTTCAGGATGGGCACCCAGGGCGCCCTCCATGGCCACGTCGGTGACCATCAGGATGAAGATGAGACCCAGCACCAGGTAAGCCTCGCCGGAATCATCCACCCGGAAGGGCCGCAGCACCCCGCGCCGGAAAAAAGCGTAGACGACAGCCAGCAGCACGAAGGCGACGAACGCGTCCTTGGGGCAACCATACCAGTGGCCCAATCGCTGCTCCAGATCCCAGCCGGTCAAACCGACGATAAAAACGGAGGCGGTGTGGATGAACAAGATACAGAATCCCCAGAAGATCAGGGCATGCATCAGGCCGGTACCGGCATCCTGCAGGATGCGTTTCTGACCGAACACATGCACCAGAACGTTCTTCAACCGGCGACCGGGCTGGTCGAAACGGGCGGCCGGGGCCGCCGTGATGAGAAGCCGCCACTTCTTATGGATCCGGAAGTAGAACAGAACGACTGCCGCGACCACCACGACGAGAAAAATATAGTACCAGGCCCCGGGTACAGGATTCATGCCTCCCTCCTCAGTGGAATGCTGGATGAACGATGCTTGTCCAGATCTCTTCTTTCCAGGTCAATCATTAGCAGAGTTTCGCCCTCGCTGTCAAGCCGCGAATACCCTGGGGCGAGAACCACCCCTGGTGAGTCGCTGCGCCAACCTGTCGACGGGTGCCTGCCGCAAAAGAGCCTGCGGTCAGGCTCCTGCCAGGCATTACGCCGCCACCGGCAGACCGGCAAGTTACCCGGTGGCCGGCCAAGTTTTTGGTTGACAACATACCGGTTTTGGGGTATAAATCCGTGTTCCTTGACTCGGAAGCCCATTGGGCTTGTGGTCTAATGGGTTCTGCGGATTCAAATCAGGTGGGCCGTTAGCTCAATTGGCAGAGCAAGGGACTCTTAATCCCTAGGTTGAAGGTTCGATTCCTTCACGGCTCACCATTCATCTCCTTATGATTCAGCGAATCTCTGAAAAAAATCATCACCAGGACAGCAACAGAGACACTGAGGGACAACGTTTCATTGATAACCCGTTTCAGCTCAGTAAAACGGAAAATTCCGTGCGAAAGTGGCGGAATTGGCAGACGCGCTAGATTTAGGATCTAGTACCTGAAAAGGTGTGGGGGTTCGAGTCCCCCCTTTCGCACCATCCCATGAGCCGTCCCCGCGAGAGTGAATACTCAACACGACAGGTAAGGAAAGGAAGGTCACCGGTGAAAACGAACTTGATCGAAGAGAGCATGTGCAAACGAATCCTCGAACTGGAGATTCCGGCGGACAAGGCGGCCGAGGAGCGCCGCAATGTGATCGGCAAACTCAAGAAAAACGTCGCCCTGCCCGGGTTCCGGGTGGGTCGGGCGCCGGTGGGACTGCTGGAGCGACGCTTCCGGGAAGCCATCAACCAGGAAGTCCTGGAGCATCTCGGTGCCGAAGCCATCAAGCAGGCCTTTGAGGAAGTGAAGGTCAATCCCGTGGGCGAACCGGAGCTGCTGGAGCAAACGTACGAGGAGGGCCGGCCCATCCAGCTGAAGATCGCCTTCGAGGTCATGCCCGACGTGGAAATGAAGGACTACCGGGGACTGGATGTGGAGTTCGAGGCGATTCAATTCGAGGAGGCGATGGTCGAGCGGGAACTGGCCAAACTGCAGCAGCAGAACACCAACCTGATTCCGGTGACGGACCGTCCGGTGGCCGAGGGGGACTTCGCCACGGTGGATTACACGTTGATCCGCGCCGACAACCCGGCGGCGGAGCCCGTCACGCGCGAGAACACGCCCATGCTGGTCCGGGAGGGGATGCCTTATTCCATCCTGGCGCTGGAACTCAAGGGGATGAGCGCCGGCGAGGAAAAGGAAGCGGAAATCGCATTTCCGGAAGACTATTTCGATTCGCAGATCGCCGGCCATCAGGCGAAGGTCATGTTCACCCTCAAGGACATCCGGGAGAAACAGGTGCCCGAACTGAATGATGATTTTGCGAAATCCGTGGGTGAATTTGCAACTTTGGACAGCCTGCGGGATCACATCTCAGCAGAGATCAAAAAGGATCTGGACAGGAAGAACCGCCAGAACCTGGAACGGGCGGTTCTCCGTCGGCTGAACCGCGATTACGAATTCGACGTGCCCGACAATATGGTCAACAACCTGTTCCGCGAACATGCCAGCAGCATGGTGGGTGAGATGATGCAGTACGGCATGAACGCCGACCAGATCCGCGGCATGGACTGGGAGAAGTTGCGTGAGGAACGCAAGACCGAACTCCAGGCCCGGGTTCGCGAGTTTATCCTTTTGCAGAATATCATTCAGAAAGAAGGCATCGAAGTATCCGACGACGATATGGAAGCCGAATTTGTAAAAATGGCCGAACAAGACCTGTCACAGGTGGACGAATTGAAGCAGCGCCTGGTGCGCGAAGAGGGGGCCCTCGATCGGTTGCGGTCGGATTTGAAAGTGCAGAAAGCCATGGATATTCTGATGGAATCCGTGAACTTGAAGGCACCGACGGTCCCGGAGACGGCGGAACCGGAGGCGGAACCGGTGGAAGCGACGGCAGAAGAGTCCGGCGAGAGCGACGGCGACGTGAAAGAAAAATAAAACGTTAGCCGATGCAACAACATCCAAAGAATATGGAGTCGGTGAGAGAGGAGGCGATTGTGGCACTTGTTCCGATGGTAGTCGAACAGACCAACCGGGGTGAAAGAGCCTATGATATTTTTTCACGGCTGCTCAAGGACAACATCATCTTTCTGGGCACCCCCATCAATGATGAAGTCGCCAATCTGGTGACGGCGCAATTGTTGTTTTTGGAAGCCGAGGATCCGGAGAAAGACGTGTCCCTCTACATCAATTCGCCGGGCGGTTCCATCACGGCGGGTTTGGCGATTTACGATACCATGCAGTTTATCAAACCGGATATCACCACCATTTGCATCGGCCAGGCGGCCAGCATGGCCGCACTCTTGCTGGCGGCCGGCGCGCACGGCAAACGGTTTGCGTTGCCCAACAGCCGGATCCTGATCCATCAGCCGTCCATGAGCGGATTGTCGGGGCAGGCCACCGACATCGATATTCATGCCCGGGAAATCATCCGCCTGCGCCAGATGACCAACGAGATTCTGGCCCGTCATACCGGCCAGACGTTGGAACGCGTGGCGGCGGATGTGGAAAGGGATTACATCATCGGCTCCGCGGAAGCCAAAAAGTACGGCATCATCGATCGGGTGATCGAACGACGAGAGCTCTAGACGGAGGAGATCATGGTTCGGAAGGACACCAGCAAATCCGGTAATTTGCACTGTTCCTTTTGCAGCAAGGGGCAGAACGAAGTGCGCAAGCTCATTGCCGGTCCATCCGTATTCATATGTGACGAGTGTGTTCGCATCTGTCAGGAAATCATCGACGAGGACGTATATACCGATCTGGAGATCCTGCGGGAAGAGATCCCCATCCCCGCTGAAATCAAGAAATTCCTCGATGATTTTGTGATCGGCCAGCACACGGCCAAGAAGAAACTGGCCGTGGCGGTGTATAATCATTACAAGCGCATTGAGTATCAACGCAACCGCAAGAATGACCCCAACGATGTAGAGCTGCAGAAGAGCAATATCATGCTCATCGGCCCGACCGGGACCGGCAAAACGTTGTTGGCCCAGACCCTGGCCAAGAAGCTGAGCGTCCCCTTTGCCATCGCCGATGCCACCACCCTGACGGAGGCCGGCTATGTGGGCGAGGACGTGGAGAACATTCTGCTGCGCCTGCTGCAGAACGCCGACGGTAACGTGGAGCGGGCCCAGTACGGCATCATTTATATCGACGAGATCGACAAGATTGCCCGCAAGGACGAGAATCCATCCATCACTCGGGATGTGAGCGGTGAGGGCGTACAACAGGCCCTGCTCAAGATTCTGGAAGGGACCGTCGCCAACGTGCCGCCCCAGGGTGGGCGCAAGCACCCGCATCAGGAGTTCATCCAGATGGACACCACCAACATCCTCTTTGTCTGCGGCGGGGCATTCGTCGGTCTGGAGAAGATCGTGGAGCGGCGCCTGGGCAAGCGGAGCGTCGGTTTCATGCGCAGCGACGAAACCAGCACCCTGCATGAATACCGCGACCAGCTGCTGGGGCAGACTCAACCCCAGGATCTGATCAAGTACGGCATCATTCCGGAGTTCGTCGGCCGCGTTCCGGTGATCGGTGTGCTGGAGGAACTGGATCGGGAAGCGCTCATCCGGATCCTGACGGAACCGCGGAACGCCATCGTCCGTCAGTATATAAAAATGTTTGAATATGAGGGAGTGACATTGGATTTTTCCAAGGACGCCCTCGAGGTGGTGGCCGATATGGCCATCGAACGCAAGCTCGGTGCGCGCGGGCTGCGCATGATCATGGAAGAACTGATGCTCGACCTGATGTACGAACTGCCATCCGCGGAGAATGTCGGACAGGTGACCATCACCGGTGATGCCGTTCAGAACAAAGAAGTCATGTGCCAGTTGTTGCGTAAAGCGAGCTAGGAGGAGGAATGAGCAAGCGAACCTTGACGGGCATCCCCCTGATCCCTATTCGGGACGTGGTCGTATTTCCTCAAACCATGTTTCCTTTCATCGTGGGACGCCCATCATCCATAGAAGCATTGAACGAAGCCCTCAAGGGGGATCGCCAGCTGTTTTTGGCCACCCAGAAGGATCCGACGCTGGATGATCCGGAACCCGATCAGATATATGAACACGGTACCTTGACTATGGTAATCCAGAACCTGCAGCTGCCGGAAGGCAACATCAAGGTGCTGGTGGAGGGACTGCGCCGCGGCAAGATCCAGCGTGTCGACAAGGTCGGCGAGCACTACTTGGTTGACGTAGAGGTGTACGAAGAGGATTCCATCGCCGAGGAAGAGGCGGAAAAACTGCGCGACGGACTGATGAAGATTTTCGAGGAGTATGTTAAGTACAACCCCGGCTTCAATCTGGAAGCGGCCCTGCGCACCCTCAAGCATTCGGAAATGGGCAAGATCGCCGATAACATCGGCCACAATCTGCCGGTGGGCATCCAGGAGAAGCAGGAACTCCTGGAAACGCTGGATCCCGTCGAGCGGCTCAACAAGATCACCCAGATTGTGCGTTTCGAGATCGAGAAGGTCAAAATCGACCGCTCCCTGCAGGGCCAGGTCCGCGAACAGATGGAAAAGGCTCAGCGGGACTATTATCTACACGAGAAGATCAAGGCCATCAAGAAAGAGCTGGGCGAAGATCAGACGGCCTCGGAGCTGGAGGAACTCCGCCAGAAGGTGGAGGATTCGGGTATGCCTCCCGACGCCAAGGAGAAGGCGCTGAAGGAAGTTCAGCGCCTGGAGTTGATGCCCGCCATGTCCGCGGAAACCACTGTATCGCGCAACTATCTCGACTGGTTGCTGAGCCTGCCCTGGAAAAAGAAATCCCGGGAGAACCGCAACCTGCGGCGCGCCGAGCGCATTCTGGAAGAAGATCATTACGGCCTGGAGAAGATCAAGGACCGCATTCTGGAATTCTTGGCTGTGCGTCAGTTTTCCCGGAAAACCCACGGTACCATCCTCTGCTTTGTCGGTCCACCGGGAGTGGGGAAAACATCCATCGGTCGCTCCATTGCCCGGGCCACCGGCCGCCAGTTTATCCGGATGTCCCTGGGCGGCGTCCGCGACGAAGCGGAGATCCGGGGCCATCGCCGCACCTATATCGGCGCCTTCCCCGGCCAGATTATCCAACTCGTCAAAAAGGCCGGCACCCGCAATCCGGTGTTCATGCTGGACGAAGTGGACAAGATGAGCGTGGATTTCCGCGGTGATCCGTCGGCGGCGCTGCTGGAAGTGCTGGATCCCGAGCAGAATTCCCACTATGTGGACCATTTCATCGATACGGAGTTCGATCTCTCTCAAGTGATGTTCATCGGTACGGCCAACACGCTGCACGCCATTCCGCGCCCGCTGATGGACCGGATGGAAGTGCTGGAGTTTACCGGTTACACCGAGCGGGAAAAACTGGAAATCGCCAAACGCTATCTGCTGCCCAAGCAGCGCGAGAATGCCGGACTGAAGGAAAAACTCATCCGTCTCACCGATGAGTCCGTCATCAGTATCATCCGCTATTACACGCGGGAATCGGGTGTCCGCAATCTGGAGCGGGAAATCGGCAAGGTCTGCCGGAAAGTCGTGCGCAAGGTGCTGGTGTCCGGCAAGCGGAGCAAACACACCATCACTCCGGAGAACATCGCGGAATACCTGGGTCCCATCAAGTTCCACGGCCAGCAGACCGAGGAGAAGAACGAGATCGGCATGGCCACGGGAATGGCCTGGACGGAAGTGGGCGGCGAGGTCCTGTTCACCGAGGCCACCAAGATGCCGGGTTCGGGCAAGCTCACCCTGACGGGAAAACTGGGTGACATCATGAAGGAGTCGGCCCACGCAGCCCTCAGTTACGTCCGTTCCCGGGCGGAATTCTTCAACATCGATCCGGATTTCTCCCAGAAGATGGACATCCATGTCCACGTGCCCGAAGGCGCCATCCCCAAGGACGGACCCAGCGCCGGCATCACCATCGCCACCTCGATCGTATCCGTCACCACCGGCATTCCGGTGCGACGTGATGTGGCCATGACGGGTGAAATTACCCTCCGCGGCAAGGTGCTGCCCATCGGCGGCGTCAAGGAGAAAGTCCTGGCCGCCCACCGGGTGGGCCTCCAGCACGTGATCCTGCCCTTCGAGAATAAGAAGGACCTGGAGGATATCCCCGTCGAGGTACGCGAATCCCTGGCCCTCCATTTTGTGAAAACCATGGACGAAGTCCTGGCCATTGCCCTGGAAAGTCTCCCGGCCGCTATGAAATCCTTGGCCCAAAACATCTCCGCCACGCTCGAGGGGAAAGTGGATGAGGGGCGAGTGACCTACTGAGCAGGTTCTTTACAAGTGAAAATCACGTCCGTCGAATACCTACTGAGTGCGCGGTCCGCCACCGACTATCCCCGGCAATCCCGTCCCGAGATCGCCTTCGCCGGACGATCCAATGTCGGCAAATCGAGCTTGATCAACACCCTGCTCAAGCGCCGCGGCATCGCCAAGACAAGTTCGACGCCGGGTAAAACACGGTGCATTAATTTTTTTCTGATCAATGGATCTTTTTACTTCGTTGACCTGCCCGGTTACGGGTACGCCAAAGTCTCGCGCCATGAACAACAGCAGTGGGGCGGCATGATCGAGGAGTACCTGCAAGCGGGGGATCGACGCAAGCTGGTCGTGATGCTGGTGGATTGCCGCCACGCCGCTTCCCCCCTGGATCTCCAGATGAAGCAATGGCTGGATCATCATTCACTGGCCCATGTCATCGTCGCCACCAAGGCGGACAAATTGTCCAAAAACCAGCTGGCCCAGTCGCTGCGGCGGTTGGGGAATGCGTTCGACGGATCCGTGCTGCTCCCCTTTTCCGCCGAAAACGAAACGGGGCGCCTGGAACTGTGGCGCCGAATCCAGCATTTTATCGATTCTGATGAACAACCTACAGGAGGTAGCTATGCCTGATATTGATTTTCCGGAGAATGAGATGGAAGTGGGAACTGACGAGAAGCTGCTCAACATCGCCGACCTGAAGGATCTGGGTATTGCGGAGCTCACCGGCATCGCCAAGGATTTGGCAGTGCCGGGCGTTTCGGGCATGCGCAAGCAGGAACTGATCTTTCAGATCCTCAAGGCGCAGACCGAGAAAAGCGGGCTGATCTTTTCGGAAGGGGTTCTGGAAATCCTGCCCGACGGGTTCGGATTCCTGCGGTCGCCCGACTACAATTACCTGCCCGGGCCGGACGACATTTACGTGTCGCCGTCCCAGATCCGCAAGTTCGATCTGCGCACGGGCGACACCATCTCGGGCCAGATCCGGCCGCCCAAGGAAGGCGAGCGGTATTTCGCCTTGATCAAGGTGGAAGCCATCAACTTCGAACATCCCAGTGAAGTCCGTAACAAGATCTTTTTCGACAACCTGACGCCCATCTATCCCGACGAACGACTCGGCCTCGAAACCGGACCTGAGAACTCGTCCTGCCGGGTCATGAATCTCATGACACCCATCGGCAAGGGGCAACGCGGACTCATCGTCGCCCCGCCGCGCACCGGCAAGACCATGCTCATCCAGGCCATCGCCAACGCCATTACCACCAATCATCCCGAGGTGTACCTCATTGTTCTGCTCATCGACGAGCGGCCGGAAGAGGTCACGGACATGCGACGGTCGGTGGACGGCGAGGTGATCAGCTCTACCTTCGATGAGCCGGCCACCCGCCACGTGCAGGTGGCGGAAATGGTCATCGAGAAAGCCAAGCGCCTGGTGGAGTACCAAAAGGACGTGGTCATCCTGCTGGACAGCATCACCCGCCTGGCCCGCGCCTACAACACCATCGTGCCGCCCAGCGGCAAGGTGCTGTCGGGTGGTATCGACTCCAACGCCCTGCAACGGCCCAAGCGGTTCTTCGGTTCGGCCCGTAACATCGAGGAAGGCGGCTCGCTGACCATCATCGCCACCGCCCTCATCGATACGGGCAGCCGGATGGACGACGTCATCTTCGAGGAGTTCAAGGGCACCGGCAACATGGAGATCCATCTGGACCGCAAGCTCGTGGAACGGCGCATCTTCCCGGCCATCGACATCAACAAGTCGGGCACGCGCAAGGAAGAGCTGCTCATGCCCAAGGAGGAGCTCAACCGTGTGTGGGTCCTGCGCAAGGTCCTCAACCCGCTGTCTTCGGTGGAAGCCATGGAGTTGCTGTTGGACAAGCTGAAAAAGACCAAGTCCAACCAGGCCTTCCTGGACCTGATGACTCGCGGCTAGTTTTCCTCCGTCGTGGCACGCCGACCATCCTTCCGCCACACCGTGAAGAACGCCAGCCGGGTCCGGACCGTTTCGCCATGGTCAAACCCCGCGGCACGGAGCCATGGGCCCAGTTCGTCCATACTGCTGTAGCGAACTTTTTCCACCAGTCGGCTTTCCAGGGTCTGCAACAGGCGGACCCAGCGTGACGTGCGCTCGAAATCGTGCATGAGCAGGCGGCCGCCCGGGCGCAGAACCCGGGCGACCTCGCCCAGCAGCCATTCCGTTTCAGGGATGTGGTGCAGGGCGTCGGACAGGACGGCGCCGTCGAACACGCCACTGCGGATGCCCATGCGCCGGCCGTCGCCGCAGACGGCCCGGACGCCGGACGGCCCGTCGACGTGGGACAGCATGCCCAGACTGATGTCCAGTACCGTCACCGAAGGTCCATGTTGGGCGATATGACGGGCGATCCAGCCCGTCCCGCCGCCGACATCGATGAACCGCTCATGCGGTTCCGGCCGTAGCAGCCGGATGATGGTCTCATCGGCATAGAAGCCGGTCAGCCGCATAAATGGATCATACAGCCGGTGCAACCTGTCGAAGGCATTTTTCACAGGTTCTCCCCGCCGGGTTCGGCCATTCGGTAACCGGCCGCCCGGCAGTTCCATTTTCGCCAATCCCGCCATTGATTACAATCATCTTTCCCGGATGTCCATCCGCAAAGGCGGTTTTTTTACGCCCAGAAAAATGATATAAAAGGGTAGAAGACGATACTTTCGTTTATACCCGCAGCAGTCCGCGGCGGACCGTGCCGGCGGCGCCGGCCGTGGGGACGAACCGCCTGCCGGGAGCGGAATCTGTAGGGGAAAGGAAGGCATATGAAGCTGTCGCTGCTGGCCATGGTGGTCCTGGTGGTCATGATGACCCTGGTGTTGTTGCAGATCTGGGGCCGGGCCCAGACGGATGAGTGGTGGAAGGAAGCGGAGAAGGCCAAACAGGACGGCCTGCCGCAGACGGCGGCGGAGATCCTGCAACAGATCTACCGGGCGGCGGTGGAGGCCGGACATTACGGCGAGGCGCTGCGGGCCGTGGCCGAAAAGGTAGTGCTGGAAAGCGTGGTGCAGGGGAACCAGCCAGCGGAACGGATCCGGCGCCTGCAAGCAGCCATCGACCAGGCCCCGCCGGCCATGAAACCGCTCATGCGGCTGATCCAGGCCCGCTGGTATTGGCACTATTTCGAGCGCAACCGTTGGCGGTTCATGCAGCGCAGCCGGACGGCCGGTCCGGTTGACGAAGACTTCACTACCTGGGATCTGCCGCGCCTTTTCGGGCAGATCGACATCCTTTACCAGGACGTCCTGCAGCAGAAAGGCTTTTTGCGGCAGCTGCCGCTGACCGATTTCCGCGCAACCTTGGAAGATGTCGAGCCGTTGGGACGATTGCGTCCCACCGTATACGATTTTGCCGCCTGGGAGGCGCTGGCGTTTTATACGTCCGCCGAGCAGGCCGCCGCCCAACCGGCCGACGCCTTCGAGATCGACGCCGAGTCGCCCGCCCTGGCGCCGGTGAAGGAGTTCCTGGCCTGGTCGCCGGAAACCACCGACGCCGGGTCACCCAAGCGGCGGGCGGTCCACCTCTATCAGGAGCTGCTGCGCTTCCATGCCGGCGATGAACAGCCCGACGCCTTTCGCGACGCCGACCTGGCCCGACTGCGTTACGCGAAAGATGTGGCTGTGGGCGAGAACGCCCGTATCCGCTACATGCAGCGCATGAAAGAGCTGGCGGTGGCCTATCCCGTCACTGAGCTGAACGCGCTGGCCCAGTTCTACCTGGCCGAGGCCATGTTCCAGGGCGACGATTACCAGACAGCCTATCACGCCGCCCGCGAGGGGCGGGACATGGCGCCCGAGTCGCGCGGCGGGCAAAACTGCGCCGCCCTCATCTCGCGAATTCTGGACAAAGAATACGACGTGACCGCCGAAGGATCCCTGCTGCCGCAGCGCCCGGGGCAGGTCAAGGTGGCCTGCCGCAACGTGGAGCGGCTCCATTTCCGGGTGGTGCGTGATGATATCCGCCAGTTCCTGAAGGGCGATCGCCGTGGCAATCCCAATTACCTGCCCCAGGAGGAGGTGGCGGCCCGCCTGCGGAGGAAACCCGTGCAGGAATGGTCGGCCGCGTTGCCGCCGACGGAGGACTACCGGACCCGCGAACACCTGGTGACGGTCCCGGCCCTGGCACCCGGCTACTACGTGCTGATGGTCAGCCACCGGGCTGATTTTTCGCCCCACGAGAACAAGATCCAGTATTGCCGCGTCTGGGTAAGCGGGCTGGCCCTGGTGACCCGCGGCCGCAATGGCACCTGGGAGGGCTTCGTGGTGGATGCCGCCGCCGGCACGCCCCGTAACGGGGTCACGGTGGAACTGTACGAATTCGAGTACCGCCACCGCGCGTATCGGCAACAGGCGGCGGTGGTGACCGATGCCGATGGATTTTTCTGTTTTCCGGAGATGGGTGGGGGCTACAACCATTATCTGCTGGTCCATGAACCGGCGGGCGACATGCTGGGCGAGAGCCGCCTGACCGGGTCCTCCGCCGTGGAGCGCAAACCTTATGCCCGCACCGTCTTCTTTACGGACCGCGCCCTCTACCGCCCCGGCCAGATGATCCATTTCAAGGGAATCTGCCTGGCGGTGGACGAGGCGGAGGACAATTACGAAGTGATCAGGCGACAGCAGGTGACGGTGTTTCTGCGCGACGTCAACAATGAGGAGGTCGGCCGTCTGAACCTGCTGAGCAACGATTTCGGCTCCTTCAGCGGCACTTTTACCGCGCCGGCGGGACGACTGACCGGTGCCATGACTCTCACCTGCACCCAGCCCGAGGGGCGGGCCGTCGTCCGGGTGGAGGAATACAAGCGGCCCCGCTTCGAGGTGGAGCTGAACAAGCCGGAAACGGAGTACCGGCTCAACGACGAGATCGAGCTGGACGGCGAGGCCCTGGCTTACACCGGCGCGCCCGTGGACGGCGCCACGGTGGTCTACCGTGTCTTCCGCGAAGTCCGGCTGCCGCCCTGGTGCTGGTGGTACCGCCCGCCGGCAGGTGGCGGTGCCCAGGAACTGGCCCACGGCACCGCGGCCACCGACGCCGACGGCCGGTTTGCCATCCGCTTCCCGGCCCGGCCCGACCGCTCCGTGCCGCGCGACAGCCAGCCGATCTTCACCTTCCGCGTCCAGGCCGATGTGACGGACGCCACGGGCGAGACGCGCAGCGCCGAAACCCGGGTGCGTCTGGGCTACACCGCCATCACCGCCGACCTCCGGCTGGACGAATGGCAGACGGTGGAGCGACCGGTCAACGTCACCGTGGCGGTGAGCACCCTGAACGGCCAGGCCGTGGCCAACCAGGGGATCATGGCCGTCTATGCCCTGGAGGGCCCGGACCAGCCGGTGCGGGCCGATCTCATGGGCGAATCGCTGGTGGGCCGTGCTGGCTCTGACGGCGAGGGCCCCCTGCAACTGCGCGAGACGGCGCAGTGGGAGCGGTGGCCCGACGGCCGCCGGGTGACCGAGGCGCCCTACCTCTTCTCGGTGGCCGAGGGTGCCGGGCCGACGGAGCTGTCGTTTGCCCTGCCGGCGGGGGCGTACCGCCTGGTGCTGCGCACCCGCGACGCCTTCGGCGCGGCGGTGGAGGCTCGCCGTCATATCATGGTTGTGGATCCGGCGGCCACAGCCTTCCCGGTAGCGGTGCCGCGATATTATGCTGTCCGCGCCGCCCAGGTGGAAGTGGGCAACGAATTTGAAGCCGTGTGGGGGACCGGTTACGGCCAGGGACCCGTACTGGTGGAGTACCTGCGGGACGGCGAAGTGCTGGCGCGGGTGTGGCAGCCGGCTGAACGCACCCAGGTGACGCTGCGCCGGCCGGTGGACGAATCGCTGCGCGGCGGCTTCACTGTGGTGACCACCTTCGTCAAGGAAAACCGCCACTACAGCTCCCAAACCCGGGTGAACGTGCCCTGGACCAACAAATCACTGGATCTCCAGTGGCAGACCTTCCGCTCGAAGCTGCGGCCGGGGGAGGCCGAGACCTGGGCGCTGCGGATCACCGGCGCCGACGCCACCGTCCGGGCGGCGGAGATGGTGGCGACGCTCTACGACGAGTCGCTGGACCAGTTCTATCCGCATCACTTCCAGTCCTTGCGATACATCTTCCGCCACGACCGGACATCCCTACGGGATATGTTCAGCAATGGCGCCGTAGGCCTGTCCTCCTACGTGGACAACCTTGATGAGCTCATCGGTTATGCCGCCGACGATTACCCCCGTTTTCCCGACATGATGGTGCGGGACCTCTTCGGCTACGGCTATCCCGATGATATTCTGGTCATGTCGAAGAGCATGGAGCGGTCGGAGGGGGCCATTCCGCCGCCGGCGCCGGCCGAAAGCGCGCCGCCGCCACCGCCGTCCCCCCTCAATGGCCGCAACGGAGAGAAGGTCGAAGAACCAGAGGAGAGAGCTCCGACGCCGCCGGCCGTGGACCTGTCGCAGGTCCAGGCTCGCAAGAACCTGGACGAGACGGCCTTCTTCTATCCCCATCTGACCACCGACGCCGCGGGCGGGGTGACCCTCACCTTCACCATGCCCGAGGCCCTGACCCGCTGGCACTTCCTCGGTTTCGCCCATACGCGCGAGCTGGAGTCGGGCGCCATCGAGGCCCACACCGTCACCCAGAAAGAGCTGATGGTGCAGCCCAACGCGCCGCGCTTCCTGCGGGAGGGGGACGAGCTGGCCTTCACCGTCAAGATCACCAACATGCAGGATCAGCCGGCCCGGGGCCAGGCGCGCCTGACCTTCTTCGACCCGGTGACGGAACGCCCGCTGGACGCGGCGCTGGGCCTCGACGCCGCGCCGCAGCCCTTCGATGTGCCGGCGCGCCAGTCGCAGACCCTGTCGTGGCGCATCACCGTGCCCGACGGCCTCACGGCGGCCGCCTACAGGGCCGTGGCCGCCACACCGGAGTTTTCCGACGGCGAGGAGGGCGTGGTGCCGGTGCTCAGCCGGCGCATCCTGGTGCAGGAGGCCCTGCCCCTGTGGATCAGCGGGGCGGGGGAGAAGGAGTTCCGCTTCGAAAAACTGCTGGACGCGGCCGTGTCCGACACCCTGCGCCACCAGTCCCTGACGGTGCAGATGACCTCCAACCCGGCCTGGTACGCCGTGCAGGCGCTCCCCTACCTGATGGAGTTCCCCTACGAGTGCTCGGAGCAGGTGTTCAACCGCATCTACGCCAACGCCCTGGCGCGGCACATCGCCGGATCGGATCCGAAGATTCGGGCCGTGTTCGAAGCCTGGCGGGGGGCGGAGGCCCTCGACTCCCCGCTGGAGAAGAACGAGGATCTCAAATCGGTGCTGCTGGAGGAAAGCCCGTGGGTGCGGGCGGCCGTCAGCGAGCGGGAGGCCCGGCAACGGGTGGGTCTGCTGTTCGAGGCGAACACCGTGGGCGGGGAACTGCGCCGCGCCCTGTTCACCCTGGAGCAGATGCAGTACCCCGACGGCTCTTGGCCCTGGTTTCCCGGCGGCCGCGGCAATCCGTACATCACCCTGTACATCACCTGCGGTTTCGCCCGCCTGGCGCACCTGGGCGTGGCCGACGTACCCCGCCGGCCGGCCGAAAAGGCCCTCAATTATCTGGACGGCTGGATCGCTGAAATCCACGCCGATCTGAAAAAGAAGGAGTTACTGGAGAAAAACAACCTGACGCCCCTCGTCGCCCTCTACCTGTACACCCGCAGCTTCTTCATCGACGATCATCCCGTGTCGCGGCGGCAGCGGGAGGCGGTGCTCTATTTTCTGGATCAGGCCGACGAGCACTGGCTCCAGCTGGCCAACCGCCAGAGCCAAGCCCACCTGGCCCTGGGGCTGCAACGCTTCGACCGGCCGGATACGCCGGCCAAAATCATGCGCTCCCTCAAGGAGCGCAGCGTCGTGGACGAGGAACTGGGCCGGTTCTGGCGCGACCAGGAATACAGCTGGTGGTGGTACCGGGCGCCCATCGAGTCCCAGGCCCTGATGATCGAGGCTTTCCGCGAGGTGGCCCGGGACCAGGCGGCGGTGGAGGAGTGCCAGGTCTGGCTACTCAAGCAGAAGCAGACCCAGGACTGGAAGACCACCAAGGCCACGGCCGACGCCGTCTACGCCCTGCTGCTGCAGGGGACCCGGATGCTGGCGTCAACGGAACTGGTGGAGGTGCGCCTGGGCGGGGAAAAGGTCAGCCCCGACCGGGCGGAAGCCGGCACCGGCTTCTACGAGCAGCGGTTCGGCGCGGCGGAAATCCGGCCGGCCATGGGGCGGATCTCCGTCACCAAGAAGGACCCGGGCATCGCCTGGGGCGGCGTCCACTGGCAATACCTGGAGGACATCGCCCGCATCACGCCCCACCAGCAGAACCCGCTGCGCCTGACCAAGGCCATTTACGTCCGCCGCCTGACGGACGCCGGGCCGGTCATCGAGCCGCTGAGCGGCCCGCTGGCCGTGGGCGACGAGGTGGTGGTGCGCGTCGAGCTGCGCACCGACCGCGACATGGAGTACGTCCATCTCAAGGACCACCGCGGCAGCGGTCTGGAGCCGGTGAACGTCCTGTCGGGCTACCGTTTCCAGGACGGGCTGGCCTATTACGAGTCCACCCGCGACACGGCCAGCCACTTCTTCATCGAGTACCTGCCCAAGGGGACCTACGTGTTCGAGTACTCCCTGCGAGTGGTGCACCGGGGCCGATACCAGAGTGGCATGGCCCACATCGAGTGCATGTATGCGCCCGAGTTCAACAGCCACTCGGCCAGCGTCGCGTTGATGGTGGAGTAGGCCGTAGCCCGCGCCGGCCTGGCGC
>JAFGRT010000128.1 GCA_016935015.1 Acidobacteriota bacterium
GACGCCGGAAGGTGGTCAAGGCCGATCCTGTTTGGCTGCTGTCTTGTCTTTGTTCGTTATCCTGTTTCCTCCTTTGTCCTTCATCCATCTTGACACGAAACACTTGACACTTGACACTGACACCTGAAACCTGACACCTGAAACCTCTTCCCCCAGCCCTCCATTTCATGCTGATTTCCCGAGCCCTATTTTCCCTTGACCTCCGTCCCCGACTGATGTATAACATGATTCCGCTGCGCGCCCATAGCTCAGCTGGATAGAGCGTCGGTCTACGAAACCGAAGGTCGCATGTTCAAGTCATGCTGGGCGCGCCAGATTTTAAAGGACTTCCACCCGGAAGTCCTTTTTCATTATGTTCCCATGGGACAAATATGGGACACCCACCAAAAAATTCCCGTCATCCATCGTGAAACGGGATGACATCAACCGCCCATTTCACCAGATTTTCTGTGTTCTGATATCTCTCTATGGATAATAAACTGACAAACCTGACAAAAGAGGGCGTAAATCGTTTGCAATCAGCTCTCATAAATTGTCAGTTTACGTTTGCGTAACCGACAAACCCGACAAAACGGTCTTCGTAACCCGACATGATGGCTGCCGGCGTTCTATGAAGCACTGCCGAAGAAATTGGTTCGATTCACGGTTCTGGCCGCTTCGAGGATCATCCGGCAATCAGGCGTGAGGGTATGTCGGTCACACCTATCGGCCGGATTTGGTGTGCCACGGTCCCGGTGCTGTCCAGATGTTGCCGAAAGGCTGCCCTGCAGCCAGGGCGTTGATGGGTGGTTCAAGAAATACCTTCAGGGCGGTGATCACCTCTGCGAAATCGGCCGGTGCCGAGGAGAGCTGGCTTTTCTGGATGAATCCTTTCCAACGAGGTACGTTGTCCCGGACAGTCATGAAGCCGGCCTCGAAGGCCGTGTCGTCGGCCGGAATGGGTGTATGGCGGTTTTCAAAGGTGCGGGCGATCGCCTCGGCCAGGCCCTGACCGTCGAAATCGAATGTTCGGCACAGTTTCCAGATATCGTAGTAATCTTTCATGCGGCTGTTCAGCGCGCCTCGTTTCACCATAGCCTGATATTTCTCGGCGATGGCACTTTCCATGGTATAGCCGTTCATCTGGGGCGGGGCGAAATCCAGCAGCGCGGGGTAGGCGACCTTGCATGGACCTGGCACAATCACATCGCCAAAGCCGATATCGATCTGCAGCGAAATCCTGGCCGCGCCAAGAGCACCACGGATGCGCACCCGGACGCCTTCATCGTCGGACTCCGTCATCAAGCGTCCGGCGGTCAACGACTCCGCATCGAACCACATGCCATCGTCTTCGACTTCCAAAGTACAGGCTTCTCTCATCACGTGGGTGATCGCCGGCAGATCGTTCGTGATTTTGCCCAGAAGATCGATATCCATGGTCGGACGTGAGCCGGGCCTGTCCCAGACATTGAACATCAGTGCACCTTTCAGGATAAACTGATGGGCATGCGGGCCACGGGAAAGCCGGTACATGAACCGCTCGATGGCGAAAAACTGCAGGAGTTCATTGAACGGTCGACCTGTTCCCCGGGCGATGTTGAGCAGACGACGATGGACGGATGCGGAAATATTTTTTCTGATCCGCTCGTTCATAGAATGGCCTCGAGGTAGGGACGCATTATCCGGTTCACCCGGCAGAGGGTCGCGTAATGGAGAACCCTGTCCACGTTGATTGTTCGCCGCTCCTTGTAGAATTGGACCGCCTCCAGGACGGTATCCAGGCCGATGCGGTTGCGGAACTTGAAGCAGTCGGCCAGGGTCTTTTCGGCAGAGTAGATCCGCACCGGCACGCCATCCATTTCGTGGATCTCGACGCCTTCCCGGAAGGCATCGCGGCTGAACCTGTACGTCCGGAGCGGCGGGTGATCCAGGCGGGGTTCTTCCGCGCCGCGCGGCAGCGCCAGATCGACGGCGTGCGGGATCTGGGTGGTGAGTTCGTGAAAGGATAGGGCGGAGATCAGGCAAACCACCCCGTGCGGAACACGCATGGCGACCGTCACCAGGTCGGGATTGCCCAGGGGCGGCCGATCGGCCAGCCGGTATACTCCCCGGCTGACTCTCTCCAACGTTCCGCGGTCCCGCATGGCATAGAGGGTGGCCGGATGGATACCGGCCCGCAGGGCTTCCCCGGTGCGCAGGATGCCACCGTGGGCGCGGAAGATGGCCGCCGCGCGCTGGAAACGGGTTTCATTGGCGAGTTGATTTTCATGAGCCATGATGAAAATACCTATAGTTGTGAATATCTGTAGGTATTATTGTCAAAACCTGTCGTCGTGTCAAGAAAACAACAACCATCCGGCGGCTGTGGTGGCAAATACACTTGTCTGATCAGTCCACCCCATCGACATAGTCATGAACAATCTTCCGCAATTTCTCGCTGGTATATCGCCGTAGATGACTTTCCAATGCTTCTTCCAGGAGATCCCGCACGCGGCGGCGTTCCCACCAGGCCAGGGCCTTGAGGAGGGTGACGTGCTCAATGCGGAAGAGTTCCGTCTTGCGCGTCCAGCCGGCCGCTCACCATCAGAACGGGGGTCTGCATCTTCCGGGCGAAGGTCAGCTGCTCCCGGCCGTCGATGCCGTTGTACGCGAGGTAGCGCTCCGATATCCCGCCGCACCAGAAGATGACGGCGGGTTCGGTGATCTATTCGGTACTCGGGTCGCCATTCACGGAAACAAGATTCTGGTCAGCTCGTTGAAGAATGATGGCGGAGCAACTGATGCCGGGGCAGCCTACGTATTTGAAAAGGATTCAATCAGCGGCTGGATTCAAACAGCCAGGCTGGGGAATCCCGATCCCACTTCGTTTGATTTGTTTGCCTCGGACGTGGATATGTACAACGATACGATTCTGATCGGTGTGCGTCATGATGATGACAAGGGTTCCTCATCAGGCTCGGCCTATTTATATGA
>JAFGRT010000129.1 GCA_016935015.1 Acidobacteriota bacterium
CTTTTTTGACGGGACCTGGGATGCGTACACCACCTTGTCGCCGCTGCACACGATTTCAAAGTTCACTAACACCTGAGAGTAAAGAAGCGTTGGCCCCATGAACAACAAGCACAGAAAGAAGAACCATACGCAACGCGTTCGCATAGCGTTTCCTCCTTTGAAATTCTACGTGCATATAATTATACCACTTTTTGCATGAAAAACCGTTTGCATACATGTTTGGCGGACCGCAATCCAGGAGGGGATAAAGGCCGGGGTCAAGGCTTCAACAGCAGTGCGTTGGCCGTTCTGCGGGCCGTACCTTCTAACAAACTGTTTGCCAGGGACCGCTTGGGTTCACTCTATGGAACCAAGCCCTTCATTCATCAGCCCGGCGGTCTGGCTGCCTGTTTTTAGGTATACTTTCCAAAGCGCGCATGGTGCGCTGAACGGTCTTGTTCAGGGCATGTTTCTCGGCAATTTCCCGGGCCGCGTCTGAATCTGTTGGGGCAAGGCACAGCCTGCGAAGCCGGCTGACGGTTTCCAGGCGCCGGATGACCGCCTCGTGCTGCCCGCCGGCGAAGGGGAGCACGCCGATCTTGGCCCAGCGATGGGTGCGGGCCTCATAGAGGATGAGCGCCAGGGGGTCATCCTGGAACCCAAATTGTCGAACTTTATCGGAATTTATGTAATAACTGCGGTTTGCCAGCGCATCCTCATTCTGCCAGCGGATCAACACTCCGTCCAGATGTGCTGCATCCGCCCACAAGGAATCAGGGCGCACCGTTGTGAACAGCTTCCCGATCCGGCCGACCGACACCAGCGTGGCCAGCCGAACAAACTGCGGCATAGCCCCAGCAACGCATCTATCCTTTTTTCAAAGAACCATCGTTTTTCATGTCGGTTTTGACAACTTACTCCTTCATCCTCTAGCCTTCGCCCCTCTTCCCCTGTCACCTGATTTACTAACGGCGTCCTTACATCACCGGGCGATCATTTTCGCCGGCCATTCCCCGTCGACGGACATGATCCGCAGCCAGGAAAAGCCGGTGACCAGTCCATGTTGCCGACGCATACGGTCGGCGGCGGACCGGTCCAGGATCAATGGGTGGCCCTGGACATCCTCGGCCCGGGGCAGGGCGTCGATCCGGGCGACAAAATCGGGACCCAGGACGCAGTCACGGTTGAAAACGACCGCCGGCCGTTCCCCGCCCAGGTCCCGGCCCAGGGCATAGTACTCGAATCCGGACGGCGCCGCCCGTTCGATGAGGGTCGGAATCAGGTCCAGCTGGGTACCGAACGTCTCCGGATTCAAGGCCAAACCGGCCATGACGGCCGGCTCGCCGTAGAAAAACAGCGGCACGGTGTGCATGTCCAGCAGGGGCGGCCGGTGGAGCAGATGCAGGTTCCGGGCACAGTGATCACCCGTCACCACGAACAGGGCGCCGGGGAAGCGTCGCGCGGCCTCGGCCACGAAGGCGGCCAGCGCCTCGTCGGCGTAGCGGAAATGGGCAAAGGCGGCCATCCCGGCGGAGCTGTCGGGGTAGACCCGCCGCAGGTCCCGTTCCAGCGCGCCGGCATCGATCCCGGCTCCCGCCAGGTCGATGGTATAGGGCGGATGGTTGGACACTGTCAGGATGATATTCAAACTGGGCTGTTCCGGCTCGAAGGTCCGCAGAATATAGTCGAACAACTCATGGTCCGGCAGGCCCCACACCTGGTTTTGCCAGAGCCGCCGGATCCGGATGGCCGTGTGAACATCGGTCACGCCCTGGTCCCGCACGAAATCCGCCAGCCGCTGCCAGGTGCCGGATCCCCCATAGTAGAAACGGGTGATCCAGCCGAGGCGCCGGAACTGGCTCGGCAGCGACGTGGCGAAAGGCCGCTGGGCCGAAGGACGGTAATTGGTGGTCAGGCCGGCATCGGGCAGACCGGTGACCAGCGTCGCCAGGGAGTTCATGGTCCCGTCCGACGCCGGCAAAATCCGGTCCAGCAGCACCCCGCCCTGTGCCTGCAGCCGCTGCAGGCCGGGCGTCAGGGGCAGCCGGCGGTACGGCTCCCGCAGCGGCCAGGCGCTGTAACCTTCGGCCACGATGACGAAAATGTGCCGGACGGGCAACGACCGCCCGGCCGCCTGGCGCCGCAGGTAGTCGTCCAGGCGGGATCGGGCCGGCTGATCCGGAAACAGCCGGGCCGTCAATTCGGCCGGATCCCCCGCATGGAACCGCCGCAGGCCTTCTTCGCCGGACAGCTCACTTTCCAGTTTCACCGCTTCATGGAGCGCCCGCAGGTTCCCCAGGACGGCCTTGTTGAGCAAGGCGTGGCGGGTGACCTCGGCGTGGCGCTCCTGCAAGGGGACACGGTCCCAGCTGCCGCGGAAGATAAAAATCAGGGCCAGGGCCAGTACGACCAGAACACTCCCGTGAACGGTCATTCGCAACCAGGGCGGGCCGTAGCGGCCGGGCAAGCGGCTCAGATCGAACCATGGCCGGATGAACCAGAAACGTGTCAGCAGAATTCCCCCGGCCGCGACCAGCAGGATGACCGCCACCGCTTCCGCCAGGGCGTATTCGCGGGCGATGGTCCGCAGGATGGCCACCACGTCGTCATAGACCAGGCCGAACAGGGAGTGATTGAACAGGTCATGGTACTCGAGGTAATACCCGACGGCCACCACCGTCACCAGCCCGGTGAGAGTCCAGAAGGTCCAGGCCCACCAGCGGCGGACGGACCTGCCGGTGGCGGACAGATTGCCCAGGGCAATGGGGATGGAAAGGAATACCAGGCCAGGCAGGGCCAGCAGCCCGGCCACCGCCAGATCGAAGCGGATGCCCCGCTCCGCCACCGCCAACAGGTCGGTGACGGTTACGCCATCATCCAGTTCGCCCCACAGGGCGATGATGAACCCCACCCGGGCCACAATGAGAGTGGTCATACCAAACAGCCACAGCTGGATATCCCACCCCAACTGGCGGAGAAAACACTCCCGGCGTCGCGGCCGGGCAACCCCAATACGATCGGGAGGGGTGGGCGGGGAGGTTTTGCTCATTCGCCGCACCTGCTGAAGAACTGAAATCCGGGGAATTATAACCCGGGATTGCCCGCCTTTCCCCTGATTTTCTTGATGCAATATCCTTTTTTTCCTGACACCTGACATCGTTACGGATCCGCGACCATCCGCGTTCGAAAACAAAGCGCGGCTGCCGCCGCGCACTCCATAAACGCCTTCCCTTCAGCGTGATATATCCGGTGTCATGGAAGATTCATCCTTCAGCCTTCTTCAGCTGACCCAGGATCCCTGTTCAGATCCGTCTTCATCCGCGGC
>JAFGRT010000130.1 GCA_016935015.1 Acidobacteriota bacterium
AGTGGCCGGACTCCGCCTGTACCGACGGATTCGCTGAATAGGCCATCATGCGCCACATCATGAGCCCATGCTGAATCTTCAGGCCGGATTCTTCATCCATTGCAAGGGTCGTTGCAACGGGGTAGACGTTTGCCTGCCCCGACGGTTCGCACCTGGCGCCGACCGTACGGTCCGGCCGATTCTGCCGTGCACGATTCGCGAGGGATAACTTTTTGAGGAGATCAGCCATGTCAAGCGAATGTGCCTGCTGTGTGGATACGGATTGCACCTGTGCTGCAAATTCCTGCGTATGCAATGACTATACCATTGGGGAAAAATTCGCCTATCTCCAACAGATGCTGGAAACCGGCCTGGACTTTACTCGGGACCTCGCGGCCGGCCAACCTGTCGCTTCCTATGCCGGCATCATCCATCAGGGGTTCAAGAAAGCGTTGAATTCCTACGACGAGATCGAAGCGACTTTGCGGCCGGATCGGGTGGATAGTCTGATGGATATCCGTCAGGCCACCCTGGACCTGGTCTATTACCTGCTTCCCCAGCTTGGGAAAATAAACGACCCCGTTCTGAGCGAACAGGTGGAAACCATCCGGCAGTTGGCAGAGGAAACGGAAGAGGATGACGCCTTTGGTGATTAGGTGTATTCGCCCGACCAGCCCCCGGACGAAAGTCCCCCCTTGGATCGGCATCGGAACCGAGTCTTAAAAATCGTGCCTCGCCGGCACATGGCCTGCTGCTCAAGGCGCAAGACAGCCGATCTCCCGACAGATATCACAGTAATAGCGGAAGTCCAGGCCGCATTCCGTCAGCAGGTTTCGGTCGCGGGCGATTTCCTGCGGTGTGCCCACCCGCCGGAGACTGCCGCCGGCCAAAATCCCCACCCGCTGACAGCAGGCCAGGGCCGGCAGGATGGATTGGGAGACGAGTACAATGGTCGCCGGCAGTTCCCGAATGATGCCCATCAACTGGTAGACCATGGCCGGATCGAGATTGGAAAAGGGTTCATCGAAGGCTACTACCTCGGGTTCCATGGACAGCACCGTCGCCAAGGCCACCCGTTTTTTTTCGCCGAAAGACAGATGATGGGCGGATTTCTGCTCGAATCCCTCCAATTTCATAGCCGCCAACGCTTGGCGCACCCGCGCTGCGGCTTCCGCCCGGCTGAGCCCCATGTTGCGGGGACCAAAGGCAACATCCTCCTCGACGGTGGGGTGGAATAACTGATCCTCCGGATTTTGGAACACCAGTCCCACCTTTTTACGAATCAGGGGTAAGGTATCCGTGTTGATGGCCGTGTCATCGATGTGGATGGTGCCGGCAGTGCCCTGTAACAACCCGTTAAGGTGAAGCAGCAATGTGGACTTGCCGGCGCCCGAAGGTCCGAGGATGCCGAAACATTCGCCCGGTTCGATGCGAACGGACAGGTTCTCCAGTACCGGACTGGTGGAGTGATATGCAAAACTCAGGTTCTGAATCTCCACGGCACACCCGCGGCCGGTCGTGAAGGGCGGTGCCAACGTCATGGTTGTGTCCGGTCCCTTTTGAGTCATGACAACGTCACCCTCCCATAAACCAGTACCCCGTGAACGGCCGTCCAACCCAGCAACCAGAGCAGGGAGAACAGCGCGTCGGAACGGGAAAAATGAAATTCCTTCCATGCAGGGAACTGGCCGGTAAAGCCGCGCGAGAGCATGGCGGCATGAAGGACGTAGGCACGATTCCAGCTGCGCAGAAAGATTGTGGCCGCTTGGTTCCCAAAAACCATGAAGCGGTTGATTCGCAACCGCCCGGGAGTTCGGCTCTCCCGGGCCCGCCGGGTTTTGTGCAATTCATCGATAAATACGAAAATATAGTGATACATCAGCAGGGAAATGGTGCCGATGATCCGGGGCAGACGCAGCCGGTTCAGGGCGGCGAGCAGATTGTGGAATTTTTCCGTCGACGTCAGCACTGTCATGAGCAGGATGGCAGCGAACGCTTTCAAGGCGATGGAAGCTGCGGCGAGGGTGGCTGTGGCAGGCGGCGGCCAGGCGGACTCGCCGCTGACGACGAGCGAGAGGGGCAGCAAAACAGCCGAGAACAGGATGAAGGGCGCCGCCAGCAGGCAGCGCTGGGCGATGAAGGCCAGCGGCAGGCGGGCGGCCAGGATGACACCGGCGATGAGGGCGTAATCGGCGGCCAGCGGCAGGAGCTCGCCCCGCGGAACGGAAACCACCAGCAGGATGCCCAGAAAAAAGGCCAGGAGCTTGGTGCGGGGATCCAGGCGGTGGATGGGGGAATTCAACTTGCTGTAGCGATCGATAAAATCGTGTTTCACGCCGCTTCCCTCAGCGGTCGGTGCGGAACCGGTGCGCCTTGAGCCAGAATAAGATGCCGGTCAGCCCCAAAATCAGGCTGATTCCTGTCAGCCAGCGCCACAGTAGGGGCACGGTTGCAGTTGAGGCTTCGGCCACAGCGGAGGATCCTCCGTCGGCTGGATGCAGCATGACTTCTTCCACCACAACCGATATTTCCTGGTGATGCCCCAACTCGTCATCCACGATGATTCGCCATTCCCCCGACCGGTCAGGGAGGAAGGCAAACCTGCCCCGGGCGTCGGTGCGGCCGTTCTGAAATTCCACATCGGTGGAATCCGGCGAAAAGATGTCCACCGGGGCATAAAGCAGTGGTTCCTGGCCACCGTAGCTGGCCGTTACGAGGATGATCGGTGGCTGGCGGCTGATTTCAATCCGCAGTTCGTGGGCCTGCGCGGCGAGAGTCGACCCCAGCAGGCCCATCGCGAAAAACAGAAAGCGATACATGATTGACTCCCTGGCCGTTCATGGACGACCCACCGGTCCCGCTACCCATGACTGGATGCCTGATCCTCTTTTCCCTGGTGGGCGGAGGTTAGCGCGGCTGGCGGCAGGCCCAGCATGACGGGATTGGCCCGTTTGAAGAAGCTGACGGCCACGGTGGTGAGGACACCCTCCATCGTGCCGGTCAGCAGGTATACGTACAGAAGGTAGAAGATGCTCCGGCCGTATCCGGAAAAATGGAATTCCAGCGCCATGAGCAGCGCCGGCAGAAGAATCCCGGTCAACCCGCACAAGAAGGCGCGAACCGGGAGGGGCAGGGGTCTGACCTGCCAGATGAACCAAGCCAGCAAGGCACCCGCACCCATGTTGATGGTGTTGACTCCCACAGCCACCAGTCCCCCGTGCTGGAAGAGCAGGGACTGGAACAGCAGGGTGGCGCAAATCACGGGGAACGATCGCCGTCCCAGCAGGATACCAGCCAGGCCCATCAGTCCGAGGTGGATGGACGTGCCGGCCACGGGGAGATGCAAGAGAGAGGCGGTGAACAGCGCCGCCGCCATCAGCCCCATGCGGGGGACCTCTTCGCTGCGGATCCGCCGCCCGAGCAGATAGACGCCGACAACGGCCGTGGCATCAGCGGCCAGACAGACTTCCAGCGAAAGGATTCCATCGGCGATATGCATGGCAGCGTTTAAAAATGGATGACCAGTGTCGTATGGTAGTTTTCCTGATCATAACCGGCGGCGGGATCTGCCGGCCGGCGATTGTAATGAGCCGAAAATAGAATATCTCCGCGCCAATCCGGGGCCACGAGTACGACCCGGCCCAATTCGTCGGTGGTGCCCGCCGGGCTGCTGCCTGAAGGTGTAATTTTGCGGATCTCCAGCCCGGTCAGCGGTTTTCCATCCAGTCGGGCCGTCAGTGTGACCTGGTCATCCACCACATGGGCGGCCAGATGAAATTTCAGAGTGACCGGTAGCCGGCGCGGATCGGAATCGCTGCCGGCCAGGAATGAGCCGGCGCCGGAGGAGTAGAAATAGATACTGCGTATGGCCTCAGGATGTGCGTTCCGGTCTCCGGGCACCCAGCCCTTGGTCGTCTTGCTCAATATTCCAGGCGTATGCTCGAAATAGACCAGGTGCCGGCCTCTCTCCGTGACAACGAATGTGCCTTGTTGCGATTTTCCGGCATCCGCCAGGGTCAGCTCATACTCGGTGCCGGAGGGTGATATGAGCCAGGCCCTGAAATCGTCGCGCGGCACGGAATCGCCGCCATCGGGAAAATGATGTCCGCTCGATACCGTGAGGTTGATGGTGTCCCCCGTCTCCACCCGAGCTTTTTCGGGTCGGATCCAGGTGTCGTGTGCCTGTACGAAGGTCCCGGCCCCCAGCAACAGGAAGACCAGCCCGCAATATATCATTTGTAACATGTGATGGTTCATGGGGTCTGCCTTTTTACCGTAAAATGTCAGAGGCTATTGTGGGACAGACCCGGGGTGAATGCAAGGGAAAATGTGTTACGGATCAGAAAAACGTGTTACTCGGCATGGGAGGTGAACGATCCGGGACAAAGCGGACCAAGACCGTATTCGCTTTTCTGGATACCCGAGGGGACCTATTGGCCCGTCTTTCCGGCCAGGCCCATGTACGAGCTGAGGCGGGTGAGATCCGTATGGATATAAAAAGCGTCACCGATAATGGTTTGGTCGGACGTTACATAGAACCAGGTGATCTGGGAGATGGTTCCCGGAAAGAGATCCGCCAGAAAGCCGCTGAATTGCCCGCGACCGGTCATGTCGCCAGTATGGGTTCCCTGTGGGTTGCCGTTTTGGTCAAAGGCGTGAATGGTGAAAGCAGCGGCGTCGGTCGTGAGGTTCGTCAGGCGTACGGCCGTGGACCAATCCAGTCCCGACTGCACCAAAGGGAAATACAGTCGGGACGCGCCCTCAGTCATGCCGATGATTCCGTCAAACTGGAAGGGGGCCGCCCCGGGGTCCCGAGTAAGATACAACTCGAAGCCCATTATTCTTTCCGGTGATGAAACCTGGAAATGGCGAGCCTGGTCGTAAACCGTATCGTCAAACAGCGCCCAGATTTCGCGGGTGATCTGTTGACCGGCAATTACCGGCCAATCCGCTTCGGCCAGAATATTGCCGGCCGCGTCGAACAAGGTAAGGTGGGCGGTAGTGGTCAAACTGCCCAGATTCGAGAAGGTCGCCCCAGTGTAGTAAAAACCGTTGTCCGGGATTTCGTTGTAGAAGACATGGTAGCCATTGTTTTTGGATATCCGGTGCTTGAAGAGTTGGGTGGAGGGGGAAAACGCCGGCAGACCGGCTAGACCCAGCTGTTCCCAATTCCCGAACAGTTCGAATCCAATCAGGGATATATCGGATTCCACGCGGATGGAACGGATCTGGGCGGGATCAGCTGTCGGAAAAATAAAATCCACCAGTCGAACATATTTCCCGGAGGGGGGTATCGGATCAGGCAGAGCATGGGTTTCCAGCAGATTGCCAGCCTCGTCATAGGCATGCAGTGTCGCCTGCGCGGGCAGAGGACCGCTGTTGATGAGGGTGATGCCCGTATACCAGGGGTAAAGGGATATCACGTAGGGAAAGATCAGGTCACGGGCGCCGGCGGCAAAAATGGGGATGGTCACCATTGTCTGTTCGTCACGGGTTCCGAAAACCATGACGCCCTTCAGATCGGTGTTGCTGGAAACCTGGACCCAGATGTCCTGTTCGAACGCCAGGGGAGAGAATATGGCCGCGACGTCACTGTCAAAGCTGGCGGCGGGGGGCAGGCTTGCCAGTGTGTAGGTTTCGACCAGATTACCATCCGCGTCGATGGCTTCAAATAATACGGGTGAATCCAGGTCGCTGGTATTGATGAGGCCGATACGGGTGGTCCAGAAGTCGTCACTGGCGACATGGGCGCAAATACCCACTGCGCCGCTGATCATTCGTTGGAGCAAATTGCCGGCTTTATCGTAGACATATTGGATGGTGCGACCGTTTTCATATTCGGCCTTGATCAGCCGGCCGGCCTGATCATAGCTGTACCGGACGGTTTCGGCAAACAGGCATACAGTCAGCAGAGCCGCCAGTACCGGTATCGGGACGTAACGTAACCGACCGATGAAGAGAGATTTCATTATCACTTCTCCTTGGATTGCTCGTCACAGTAAGCATTTATGTGATATTTGTGAGAATAATATAGCATCCTGATAAGCATTGCAATGAGAAGAATTGTGAATTGTGCCGGGAGTAGGAGACCAAGGTGGTGAAGATGGTCGAAACTCACCGGCGCCGCCGGCCGCGCCACAGCACCGTGGGACGGCGGAAATGGGCGTCGTCCGCATCCGGATAATCCAGATTGTAATGGAGGCCGCGGCTTTCATGGCGCATCAGGGCCGACTGGATGATCAGCTGGGCGACCCTGGCAAGGTTGCGCAATTCCACCAGATCGCCGAAGGGCTGGGAGCGCCACCAGTCACCGTTGATTTCTTCCCGGACCAGGTCGATGCGTCGGGCGGCTCGCTCCAGGCGGGTGTTGGAGCGCACGATGGACACGTAGCGCCACATGAACGAGCGGATTTCATCCCACGCTTGGGTGACCACGACCTTTTCGTCGGAATCAATGGCCAGGCCCATGTTCCATTCCGGGACTTCCCGGGGGAAGCGGAACGTTTTTTCCTGCAACTCCTGTCCGGCGGAGTCAGCCGCCCGGTGGCCGAACACCAGAGCCTCCAGCAGCGAGTTGGAGGCCAGGCGGTTGGCGCCGTGGACGCCGCTGTAGGTCACTTCGCCGGCGGCATAGAGCCCGGGCAGGTCGGTGCGGCCGTCGGCATCGATGATGACCCCGCCGCAGCAATAATGCGCGCCGGGCACGACGGGGATCGGTTCAAAGCGTATGTCGATGCCCAGCTCCAGGCAGCGTTGATGGATATTGGGGAAACGTTCCTGCAGAAAATCGGCGGGCAAGTGGGTCATGTCCAGGAATACGCTGTCGGCGCCGGAACGCTTCAATTCGGCATCGATGCCCCGGGCGACGATGTCGCGCGGCGCCAGGGAGCCTTGGGGGTGGTATTCGTCCATGAACGGATGGCCGGCGGCGTTGATCAGGACGCCGCCTTCACCGCGCAAGGCTTCGGAAATCAAAAAGGACTTGGCTTTATGATGGTAGAGACAGGTGGGATGAAACTGGATAAACTCCATATTGGCCACCCGCGCGCCGGCACGATACGCCATGGCGATGCCGTCCCCGGTGGCCACATCCGGATTGGATGTCACCAGGTACACCTTGCCGCAGCCGCCCGTGGCCAGGAAGGTGCAGCGGGCCAAGATGGTTTGGATACAATTGGTAGTCAGGTCCAGGATATACGCCCCTAGGCAGCGGTTGGCATCACCGGCATGTCGGACCTTGTCGGCGGTAATCAGGTCGATGGCGATGACGGGCGTAACCAGACGGACGTTGGGTGTCTGACTGACGCGTTCCAGCAACACCTGCTCGACGGATCGCCCGGTCATATCCTCCACGTGGGCGACGCGGCGACGGCTGTGGCCGCCTTCCAGTCCCAGGTCCCGGTCACCCGTGGCCGTTGTGGAAAATTCCACGCCCAGGCTTTCCAGCCACCGGATGCGCTCGGGACCGCTGCGAACGACCAGTTCCACCATGGCCGTTTCGCAAATGCCGGCGCCGGCCGAGAAGGTATCGTCCACGTGGGCCTGGAATGAATCGTCCTTGCCCAGGACGGAGGCGATGCCCCCCTGGGCGTATCGGGTGGAGCTCTCACTCGGCTCGGATTTGGTCACAACCAGCACGGAACCATGGGCACTGGCCTCCAGGGCAAAGGTCAGACCGGCGATGCCACTGCCGATCACCAGAAAATCCACTTTTTCCGCCATATGACTTCCTTCGAAAGGATGGGCCCGTTTCGGTTCGCACAGGCCACTCAGAACGGTGCACCGAAGGCTTTGTGGTGGCGCGGGAAACGGCCCGGAGTATCGTTATTCTCATTGTAGCGGTCCGGGTGACTCTCCGCAACTAAAGATCGTTTCAGCGCCGGGATCGAGCGTCGGGTCAGACGCCGGGAGTGTGGTATATACATTGATTCAAATACGATGAAAGTTGATGATTCGGTCGTCGTTTTCCGTTGCCCGGTCCGGAGGAACGATGCCATTCGGGCCCACGGGATATGGGTGGGACCCGGCACCGGCATGGGCGATGTCAGGCCGGGTCACTCGTGGTTTCCGGCCGGCTAGTTGATCTTGGTGGCGGATTTGAGTAGGACAGTCTCCCGCGGGACATCGCCGGGTCCGGTGGGCACGGCCGCAATCTTGTCCACCACATCCATTCCTTGTACCACCCGGCCGAATACGGCATAGCCGAAATCGCGCACACCATGATTCAGGAAATCGTTGCTTTTTAAATTGATGAAAAACTGTGACGTGGCGCTGTCCTTGGCCGACGTCCGGGCCATGGCCACCGTACCGCGATCGTTTTTCAGGCCGTTGTCGGCTTCGTTCTTGATGGCCGCGCGACCCTCTTTCCGCTTCATGTCGGGCGTCATGCCCCCGCCCTGAACCATAAAATTGGGGATGACCCGATGAAAGATGGTGCCGTCATAAAAACCGCCTTCGACGTAAATCAGGAAGTTTTCCACGGTGATGGGGGCCTTGTCCGGATACAGCTCAAGGACAATATCGCCCAGGGAGGTGGTCAGTCTGACTTTGGGATGACCGGCTGAATCTGTGGGGGGAGGATCGGCTGCCAGCCCGTCACTGGCCAGCGACAGTAAAAAAGCCAAGGCCGCTGCGAAAAAAATCAGTTTCATCATGGGGACTATTTCCTCCTGTGTGAATTGTGCCCTATTGTATCACATGACCGGCAGCGGAGAGAACGTCCCGGGCATGATCAAGATCCTGCCGCCGAACCAAAATATAATCCGTGTCGAACGTGGAGACGGCGAATAGGCTGATTCCCGCTTGCGCCAACGGCGCGGTAAGGGAATGAAGAACGCCCACCAGGCTGAAATCCAGCGGACCCGCCACCTTGATTCCGCACCAGCCCCGCTCGCATTGCCAGTCCGGCGGAGTGTTCTCAACCGGCAGGATGATGGACAATTCCTCCGGCGTGCGGATGTACGCAAAGAATGGTCCCCGATCCAGGTCCGCCGGCAGGGACGTGTCGGCTGGCCGGCGACAGATGGCCAGCTGCCCGGGCAAGATTGTCAGATGCAGCGGATTCATCGTGTTTCACCTCGCCTCGGATGCCATCCAAGGTGACCCCATCATAGGGTATGGATACCCGGAAATCAATGCTGCAGATCCCGGACCGCTGCAGGGAAAGCACCGGAGGATTCACCGATCTGGCGCGGGCGCGCACCGACGTCCCGGGAACGGACATCTCTTTCTCGTAAATTGTAACCAGGAAACGATTGTGCTAAGATGTGACCAAACGGCGCATGGCAGGGGATTCGGCCCATTTCAACGACGGCTACCCGGCTCTTGACGGCAGGGGCACAAAGCGGACGGGGCGGTCTGTCGCATGAGAAGGAGTTGCGTTCATGGGAATCACATTGCAGCGATACCTGGAGGTCTTGGGTGATCCGCCCGTTCGGGCGCTGGTCGTGCTGCTGGCCTTTTACGTCCTGGCCAAGATAGCGGAGTGGATTTTCACCCGGATCTTCAAACGCCTGGTCAAATTTAGCCGGACGGAATACGACGATCGTATCGTGGACATTCTGCACCGACCCATTGCCAGCACCATTATTCTAATTGGCGCGTCCTGGTCCGTCAGCATTCTGAAACTGCCCGAAAACGTCGGCTACGTGTTCTACGGTGTCATCAAGACGCTGGTGGTACTCATCTGGGCAGTGGCGGCTTTCCGGATCGTCAGTGTGTTTCTGGGATGGCTCAGTGAAAACCAGGGACGTCTGCGGGTGGTGCAGCCCCACACCCTGCCGTTGTTTGACACGATCAGTAAAATCGTCGTCATCGGCGGCGCCAGTTATTTCCTGCTGCTGAGCTGGGATGTCAATGTCAGTGCCTGGCTGGCCTCCGCCGGCATTCTCGGTCTGGCGCTGGGTTTCGCCGCCCAGGACACGTTGTCCAATCTGTTTGCCGGGTTGTTCATTATGGTCGATGCCCCTTACAAGGTCGGGGATTACATCGTGCTGGACAGCGGGGAGCGGGGCCGGGTCATGGAGATTGGCGTGCGCAGTACCCGCTTGCTGACACGGGACGATATCGAGGTCACGCTGCCCAATGCCGTCATGGGAAAAGCAAAAATCATGAACGAGAGCGGCGGACCAACGGTCAAGCACCGTTTGCGGGCCAAGGTCGGCGTCTCCTATAATTCTGACATCGATCTCGTGCGCGAGGTCCTGCTGCGGGTGGCGAAAACCAACGAAATCGTGTGTCAAGAGCCTGAGCCGCGGGTGCGTTTCCGCGAGTTCGGTGACTCGTCCCTGAATTTTGAACTGCTGTGCTGGATAGATAATCCCGAAGAGCGGGGCTTGGCCCTTGATCTTTTGAATACGGCCATATTCAAGGAATTCAGGCGCGCCGGGGTGGAAATTCCTTTTCCTCAACGGGATCTTCATATCCGAGATTGGCCGGCCGAAGGGGGTAAGGATGTATCCTGAATATCGGGCAGACATTGAACGGGCGGCGGTCCACATCCGGGAAGCCGAAGCGCTGGTCATCTGTGCCGGGGCCGGGATGGGTGTGGATTCAGGCTTGCCCGATTTTCGCGGTGATGAGGGTTTCTGGCGTGCGTACCCACCCTACCGTCAGTTAAAGGTTAGCTTTGTGGAAATGGCCCAACCCCAATGGTTTCGGCGTGATCCGGAGTTTGCCTGGGGTTTCTACGGCCACCGTCTCAACCTCTACCGGCGGACCAAACCGCATGACGGTTTCCGTCTCTTGCGGGAATGGGGGCAGGCCAAGCCGGGAGGATATTTCGTGTTCACGTCCAACGTGGACGGCCAGTTTCAGCAGGCGGGTTTTTCCGAAGAGGGGATCGAGGAGTGCCACGGTTCCATCCATCATTTGCAATGTCTGGCCGGATGCCGGAACGAGATCTGGCCGGCGGACGATGTCCGGGTGGAGGTGGACGAGAGCACCATGCGCGCCCGGCCGCCCCTGCCCAGCTGCGAGCGCTGCGGTTCGCCGGCGCGGCCCAATGTGCTGATGTTTGGTGACTGGGACTGGATTCCCGACCGGTCACTGGCCCAAGATGAACGCTTCCAGGCCTGGTTGAGCGAACGCCGGAAAATGTCCTTCGTGGTAGTGGAGTGCGGCGCCGGAACGGCGGTGCCCAGCGTGCGCGCCCAATCGGCCCGGCTTTGTTCCCATTTCAACGCCGCCCTGATCCGCATCAATACCCGCGAGCCGGAAGTGCCCCCCGGCCATATCGGACTGCCGATGGGGGCGCGGACCGCCTTGCAGGAGATCCACCAGCAGCTGGATTGAGCCGGGGGTGCCGACCCCGTTGGTGCTAATGGAATTTTTTCTTGTATTGAATCAGATACGCCTTGATGAAGTCGTCCAGATCACCGTCCAGGACGGCGTCCACGTTGCCCGTTTCCTCCCGGGTGCGGACATCTTTGACCATGCGGTATGGATGCAGAACGTAGGAGCGGATCTGGCTGCCCCAGCCGATTTCTTTTTTGGCGTCTTCCTGGGCTCGCTGTTCGGCCTGTTTCTTTTCCAGCTCCAGCTCGTAAAGGCGAGCCTTGAGCACTTTCATGGCCACTTCGCGGTTGCGGAGCTGGCTGCGCTCGTTCTGGCACTGGACCACGATGCCGCTGGGGAAATGGGTGATCCGGACCGCCGAGTAGGTGGTGTTCACGCCCTGCCCCCCCGGCCCCGACGCACAGAACGTGTCCACCCGGATGTCCTTGTCGTCCACCTCGATCTCTACCTCGTCATCGATCTCCGGATATACAAAGACGGAGGCGAAAGAGGTGTGGCGGCGGGAGTTGGCGTCAAAGGGTGAGATGCGCACCAGGCGGTGCACCCCGATTTCCGCCTTCAGAAATCCATAGGCGTACTCGCCCTGGGCCAGAAACGTGGCGGACTTGACCCCCGCTTCGTCACCCGGCTGAAAATCCACCATTTCCGTGCGAAACTCCTTCTTCTCGCAATACCGGAGATACATGCGCAGCAGCATCTCCGCCCAATCCTGGCTTTCCGTGCCGCCGGCGCCGGGATGGATGGTCACGAAGGCATTCCGGATATCATTCTCGCCCGACAGAATGGTGCGGATTTCCGCCTCCTGGAGCCGCTGGGTGAGGTCGCTCAGGAGATCGGTCGTTTCCTGCACGACATTCTCCCCCTCTTCGGCCAGTTCTACCAGTGCCCCCAAGTCCTCGACCATCCCCTGCAGTGAATTCACCAGTTCGACCTTTTCCTGCAAGCGCCGGGTTTTTTTGAGGATCTCCTGGGCTTGTTGCTGGTCGTTCCAGAAATCGGGGTTGGCGGAAAGCTCCTCCAGGCGGGTCACTTCTTCGAGGCAGTGATCAATGTCAAAGATAACCTCGGATATCATGGATGCGGCTGCGGGTCTCTTCCAGTGCGCTCTTCACTTCTTCCAGAATCATGATGTATGAATCTCCTGAACAAAGGGGTAAGGATGATGACTCCGATCAGCAGCGTGCAGAACCAGGCGAAGAGATCACCCACTCGCACGTACGGACTCAGGTCATCCCGCAGATAAACATCGCCGGTCATGATGCGACGTTCATGCTGCGGCTGGACGTGGACAACCTCGCCCAGCGGATCAATTATAGCACTGATTCCCGAATTTGCAACTCTCACGATCCAGCGCCGGTTCTCCACGGCCCGAAGGATGATGTGCTGGAAATGCTGAAGCGGAGCGGCGGTGCGCCCGAACCAGGCATCGTTGGTGATATTGATGAGAAGCTGGGCGCCACCGGCGGTAAAACCGCGCACCAGATTGGGGAAAACGGCTTCGTAACAAATGAAAATCCCCACGGGATGTCCATCCAGCGGATGCAGCACGTATTCGTGTCCTTCGGTGAAGTGGCTGATTTCCTGGCTGAGAGCGTCGGCGAAAAAAAAGACGGTGGCAAAGGGTACGTGCTCGGCGAAGGGAACGAGGTGGATCTTGTCGTAGACGCTGAGGGTACGGCCGTCGGGCTTCAGGCAATAGACGCTGTTGTAATACGTTTCATCCCCGGCAATCCGGATATTATTGAAAAAGATGGTTATGTCATGTTCGGTGGCCAGGCGTTCGAACAGGCGGCGGTACTCGGCGTCACGGTCGTAGAGGTAGACCACCGGATTTTCGGGAAAAATAACGGCCCGCACCCCGGGCTGCCCGGTGCAGGCTTCGGCCAGCATGGCCGGATATACCTGGCGATGGACCTCCGCCATCTGCTCGTAGCCGTCCTCCTCCCGGATGTTGCCCTGGATACCGGCGAGGGTGATTGCGGTTCCCTCCTGAGGATGGACCATAAAGTGGCAAAACTCAGCATAGAGAAGCACATGGATGAGGAGAATACCCACCATGGCCGCCCAGGCCAGTTTGAGTTTGCGGGGAACCTCCTTCATCAGGGCCAGGAAAACGGTGGTGTTGGCGGCCATAACCACGAAAGAAACTCCGTACACACCAGTGATATCGGCGATCTGGATCAGATATAGAAAGGGAACCTGACTGGTGCCGAGCGCGCCCCAGGGAAAGCCGGTCAGGACCAGATGATTGCGGGCGAATTCCTGCATAACCCACGCGAAGGGAGCGAGGAGAAACGCTTTCCACTGCCAACGGCGATAAAACATGAAGATGATCAAGGCGAACGCGCCGAAAAAGCAGCCCAGGATGGCACACGTCAGCAGCAGGACAGGGATAGCCAGCAGCAGGGAAATGCCGCCGTAGGCCACCATGGAGCGAGGAATCCAGTAAAGCAGGCCGGTGAAGAAAAGCAGGCCCGTGGTGAAGCCGGCCAGAAAAGCGGCCCGGCCCGTTCGGCAGCGGCTGATGTGCAGGAGCAGGGGAACCAGGGCGAACCAGGCGCAAATCCAGAGGTTGAAGGCAGGAAACGCCAGCAGCATGAAAGCGGCGCCGGCCACGGGGTAGCGTAAGAATTCGAGAAGTTTGCTCATTCCTGAATCTTGGCGAACAGACTTTCGGCGGAATAGGAACTCCGAACCAGCGGACCGGCAAACACGGCCGTCAGGCCGATGGCCCGGCCCTGACGCTCGAATTCCTCGAATTCTTCGGGCGGGAGGTAGCGTTGTACCGGCAGATTGTGCCGGGTCGGCTGGAGGTACTGGCCGATGGTGACGACACGGCAGCCATGGCCATAAAGATCCTGCAGGACGTGGATCACTTCGGCGGTTTCCTCGCCCAGCCCCACCATGAGTCCGCTCTTGACCGGAATTTTGCCGGAAAACGACCGGGCTCGCTGCAGGACCATCAGCGATCGCTGATAGTCGGCCTGGGGCCGGACGACCGGATAGAGCCGTGGCACTGTCTCGACGTTGTGATTCAGCACGTCCGGTTCAGCCCGCAGGACTTCGCGCAGGGCGATTTCGTCTCCCTGAAAATCAGGAACGAGCACCTCAATGAGCGAACCGGGGCTGGCGTCCCGGATGGCGCGGATGGTGGCGGCGAAATGGGCGGCGCCGCCATCGGGCAGATCATCACGGGTGACGGAGGTGACAACCACATACCGCAGTCCCATTTCCCGCACGGCGGCGGCCAGTCGTTCCGGCTCCTCCGGGTCGGGTGGCTGGACTGGGTTCGTGGAGACGGCACAGAAGCCGCAATTGCGCGTGCAACGCTCACCCAGGATCATGAAGGTGGCGGTCTGGCGGGAGAAACACTCGCCCCGATTGGGGCAGCGGGCCTCTTCGCACACGGAGTGCAGGGCGTGGCGGCGCAGTAATCTCCGGATGTGATGGGTGTCGGGATGGGTAATGCTGATATTCCTCAGCCAGGGCGGGAGTCGGTCACGGGTCATGATAATGTGTCACTCGTTTTCCTTGCGGATGAACGCGTCGCGGTATCCGGCCTGCTTCAGCTGGTTGAGGCGGCTGACGGCGTTTTCGCGGTTGCGGAAAGTGCCCACCTGAACCCGATAGAACTGGTCGGCGGAATTCTTCTCCGGAATCTTGACGAATGCATCAAAGCCCCTGGATTTCAATTCGGTCACTTTCTGCTTGGCCTTGTCATAATCGGGGCTGGCAAAAGCCTGGACACAAAAAAGGGCGCCGTCCGGTTCGTCCGTGGACGGCGGCACAGTGTTCCGGGTAGGGACTGGAGTCGGTGTCGTCGGCGATGGGGTGTTCGTGGCAGGGGATTTAGAAGGAGGAGTCGTGGAGGGGCGTTCCGCTGTCGCTTTTTTTTGTTCCGGGAGGGAGTTATCGATACTGGGCGGTCGGAGAAGATTGTCGTCCGTCTCTTCCTTGGCGCCAGACTGCGGCAGGGCCGCCAGGTCGCGCTCTTCCGGGGATTGTCCCAGCCGCACATCCACCATCTGTGGGGAGGCTTCCCCGGGGAAATTCTTGCCCACCAGCAGGCCGATGGTGAACACGATCATCAGCACGATGATGAAGAAAACGAACAGCAGCACCAAATCCCGTGTATTCAGAATGATGCTCTTTTCCTTTTCGGCCATGATTATTCCTCACGAAAGACATAGGTCCGGAGCCGGCCGTTGCTGCCCGAACAGGTAAACCTATCGCCGGCAATCTCCGCTACCGGCCATTGGTCACGCGCCGGCGGCCTTGAAACAAATCATACCATATTTTTCAATTGGATAAAAGAAAGCGCCACGGTGTTTCCCCGCAGCAGCGCCATCCGGTCATTTTTTCATATACTTTTCCATCAAGACACTTAGCAGTTCCACCGGCAGCGGAAAAACGACCGTTGTGTTCTTTTCCATGCCGATCTCGGTCAGCGTCTGCAGGTAGCGCAGCACCAGGGAGGATCTCTGGGTATCCAGGACCTTGGCGGCTTCGGACAGTCTCTGGGCGGCCTGGAACTCACCCTCGGCATGGATGATCTTGGCCCGTTTCTCGCGTTCGGCCTCGGCCTGGCGGGCCATGGCGCGCTGCATTTCCTGGGGTAAATCCACCGATTTAACCTCCACCTTGGAGACCTTGACGCCCCAGGGGTCCGTGTCTTTGTCCAGGATCTCCTGCAAGCGCTGGTTCAGGCTTTCCCGCTGGCTGAGCAGGTCGTCCAGCTCCACCTCGCCCAGCACCGAGCGGAGATGCGTCTGGGCCAATTGTTGCGTGGCGTAGAGGTAGTTTTCCACATCGATGATGGCCTTGACCGCGTCCAACACCCGGTAATACACCACGGCGTTGACTTTGACGGAGACGTTGTCCTTGGTGATGACGTCCTGGGGCGGGACGTCCAGGGTGATGGTCCGCAGATCCACCCGGACCATTCGGTCAATGGGGGCGAGCACCAAGATCAGGCCCGGCCCCTTGGCATTGGGCAGCACCTTGCCCAGCCGGAAAATTACGGCCCGCTCATATTCCCGAATGATCTTGATCCAGTTCAGAAAAAAGAGGATCACGAAGACCACGGCAATGGTGGTAAATGACAAAAATCCGGTCATGCCTGCCTCCTTTATATGTCTGTGTCGGAATTGCTTTGATCATCGGCGGAGCGGACATACAAACGCATTCCCGCGTTCCGCTCCACCACGATATCGGTCCCGGCGGTGATGGTGGCGCCGTCGACAGACTCCGCATCCCAGTATTCACCATGGACGTAGACCTTGCCCCGCGGAGCGAGATCCGTCGCCGCCGTGCCCCGGTCCATTCGCAGGCCCTCCGAGCCGGTGCGGGACGGCCGCTGCATCGCCTTGATCACCAGCCGCGTCAGCAACAACATGATCACCCCCACGGGCACCACCACCCCCAGGATCAACTCCAGGGGGATGGCCAGGCTCGGATCGGGGGTGTCCACCAGGATCAGGAAGCCCAGGGCCAGGGCGATAATGCCGCCTACGCCCAGGATGCCAAACCCTTGCACCTTGATTTCAGCGACGAAAAAGCCGATGGCCAGGACGATGAGAATCACGCCGACGTAGTTGATGGGCAGCATGGAGAAGCCCAGCAGAGCCAGCACCAGGCAGATGCCGCCGATAACTCCGGGGAAGATGAAACCCGGATGCTGAAATTCGAAAAACAGTCCCAGGATTCCCACCAGTCCCAGGATCAACGCCAGGGAAGGGTTGGAGATGAACGACAGGATGGACTGGCGGAAAGTCATCTCCGCCGCTTCCACCTCCTGCCCTGCAATATCCAGAACGATACTCTCGCCATTGAACAAGGTGACGGAGCGACCGTTCAACCGGTCGAGGAGCTCCTCCCGGGTGTTGGCGATGAGGTCGATGAGGTTCTGCTGCAGGGCTTCCTCGGCCGTGTACGACGTGCTGTCTGTGACGGCGGAAACGGCAGCCTCCTGATTTCGGCCACGATGGGCCACGATCCCCCGCAGATAGGCCAGGATGTCTTTCTGGATTTTCTCGAAGAGCGGTTTTGTTTTTTCGTCCTCGGGCACCGGCATCATGCCGCCGAATGCCAGCACCGGGTGAGCGGCGCCGGTATTGGTTCCCTCGGCCATTATCGCCACATCGGAGGCCATCAGGATGATGAAACCGGCTGATGCGGCATGGGCGCCGCTGGGAGCCACGTAAACCGCCACCGGGATGGTGCTGTTCAGGATTTTGGCCACGATGGCCTTCATGGATTCCACATCTCCGCCTGGTGTGTCCATTTCCAACAGAATCAATGAAATGTCTTCCGCTTCGGCTTTTTTCATCGATTCCGTAACGTATTCCGCCCGGATCGGTTCGATGGGACCTTCCAGCTGAATGACCATGATCCTGGCGGGAATCCACCCGCAGGCGCCGCATAAAAAGAGGGCCAGCAAAAGGATGTTACGTTTGTTCATGGCGGGGCTCCCCGGGGGTATCGTATGTGGCTGTATTATAGCACAGAAATCGGACGGGAGGCACAATCTCGTCGTTGGGCGTTGCATCATCGGCATCCAAGCGCCCACAGACGGCCGGGGATTTATCTCCGGTGGCCGCCTGCGGCCCGACGCAGCTTGACTTGGGAGCGGATCGCCGTTATAGTTCATCCATTGCCGCCCCGATGTTTACGGCCGGCGGCCCGATGCTGCCTGAAATCCGACAGGAGGATGTTGCCATGATTCCCAACCGCGAGATTGGCGCCGCCATGACCATCAAGCTGGCGGGGGACTTGCCGGAAAAACCGGAATTTGTGCCGGGTATCCGTCGGGCGCCGGATCGGGGGTACAACTTGTCCCGATTGGAGACCGAAACAGCGCTGATGAACGCGTTGCGATATATTCCCGAGGAACATCACGCCCGGCTGGCGCCGGAATTTCTGGAGGAACTATTGACCCGCGGCCGAATTTACGGCTACCGGTTTCGCCCGCCCGGCCATCTGAAGGCCCGGCCTGTGCATGAGTATGAGGGAAAATGTCTGGAAGGGAAAGCCTTCCAGGTCATGATCGACAACAACCTGGATTTCGATGTGGCCCTCTATCCATACGAACTGGTCACCTACGGGGAAACCGGCCAGGTCTGCCAGAACTGGATGCAGTATCGTCTCATCAAAAAGTACCTGGAAAATCTGACGGAAAACCAGACGCTGGTGGTGGAGTCGGGCCATCCGCTGGGATTGTTCCATTCCAGGCCCGAAGCACCGCGGGTGATCCTCACCAACGCCTTGATGGTGGGGATGTTCGACACGCCGGAGTACTGGCATTACGCCATGCAAATGGGCGTGGCCAATTACGGCCAGATGACGGCCGGCGGCTGGATGTACATCGGCCCCCAGGGCATCGTCCACGGCACCTTCAACACGCTGCTGAACGCCGGCCGCCGGCAGCTGGGTATCGCGGAGCACGGGGACCTGCGTGGATTACTGTTCGTCAGCTCGGGCCTGGGCGGCATGAGCGGCGCCCAGCCAAAAGCTGTGGAAATCGCCGGCGGAGTGGGCATCATCGCCGAAGTGGATGAATCCCGCATCCGCACCCGCCACGAGCAGGGCTGGGTCAGCCGGGTGAGTGGCGACCGGGCGGAGGTGGTCCAGCTGGCCCAGGAGCATCTCACCCGCAAGGAGCCCATCTCCATCGCTTATCACGGCAATGTGGTCGATCTGCTGGAATACCTGGTGGAACAGCGTATTCATGTGGACCTGCTCACGGACCAGACATCCTGTCACGCCGCCTACGACGGCGGCTATTGTCCCCAGGGCCTGAGCTTCGCCGAGCGAACGGCAATGTTGCAGACCGACAAGGCCGGGTTCCGTGAATGGGTGGACCGTAGCCTGCGGCGGCATTTCGAACTGATCCGCACGCTGGCGGAGCGGCGCACCTATTTCTTTGACTACGGCAACTCCTTCCTCAAGGCCGTGTACGATGCGGGGGTTCAGGAAATCTGCCGCAACGGCAGGGATCCGCGCGACGGTTTCATCTTCCCCTCCTATGTGGAGGATATCATGGGTCCGCTGCTTTTCGATTACGGTTACGGACCTTTCCGCTGGCTGTGCCTGAGCGCTGATCCCGAAGATCTGCGCCGCACGGATCGGGCGGCCATGGAGTGCATCGATCCGAACCGGCGCGGCCAGGACCGTGACAACTATGTGTGGATCCGCGATGCCGTGAAGAACCGTCTGGTGGTGGGCATGCCGGCCCGAATCCTCTATCAGGATGCCATGGGGCGAATGAATATCGCCCTCAAATTCAACGAAATGGTGCGGAGCGGTGAGGTGGGACCCATCATGCTTGGTCGGGATCACCACGACACGGCCGGCACCGATTCCCCCTTCCGTGAAACGGCCAATATCAAGGACGGCAGCAACATCATGGCCGACATGGCGACCCAGTGCTTCGCCGGCAACGCCGCCCGCGGCATGAGCCTGGTGGCGTTGCATAACGGCGGCGGCGTGGGCATCGGCAAGGCCATCAACGGCGGTTTCGGACTGGTCCTGGACGGCTCCGCCGAGAAGGATGACATTATTCGCTCGGCCATCCCATGGGACGTGATGGGCGGCGTGGCCCGTCGCGCCTGGGCCCGCTGTGAAAATTCCATCACTACCGGCATGGAGTACAACCGGCTGATGGCGGGGGACGACCACATGACCCTGCCCTATCTGCCGGACGGGGAGCTGATTCGACGGACCGTGGAGGATGGCCTTCGTGACCGTCGGAAATAGCGCGCATATTCCGGTTTTCGCCCGGTGCCGGACAACCATTACGCCAGCAAGCCCCGGCCGTCTGTGCCGGAAACCTATTTCGCCGTGGCTTCGGACGGCAGCCTTGAAACTCCATGGGATGACCGCGCGGCCGCCCTGCATGCTAAGGGTAAAATAACCCATTGAAATAGAATGTTTTTTGTTTTAAAATAATGGGTAACTGTTTCGTTTCCCAGGTTGGGCTTCCATGCGTCGAGTCGTCATCATAAATTTCAAGGGGGGGGTGGGTAAAACCACGACGGCGGTGAACGTCGCCCACGGTTTGGCCTTGTCCGGATTCCGGGTCCTGCTCGTGGACAATGATCCGCAGGCCAATTCCACATTCATTTTCACCAAGGATGTCAAGCACAGCCTAACCAGCCTGTTCAAAAACCAGTTTGCACTCGAGGAGGCGATCCTGACGGTGCGGCCGAATCTGGATCTGGTACCAGCCTCCAAGTCGCTGTCGACCATCAATACCTGGCTGGTGGAGCAGCAGGTGCCCCGGCGCGCCCAGGTCCTGGAGAAGATCCTGTCCCCGGCCGAGGGGTATGATTTCATCATCGTGGACACGGCCCCCAGTTTCTCCCTGCTCAACGCCAATGCCATCACCTTCGCTTCCGAGGCCTGGGTTCCGGTGGCCATGGAGTATCTGGCCCTGGCCAATATCCGAGAGCTGATGAACACGTTCTCGACCGCCAAGTCGAATCTGGGGAAAGACCTGCCCATCAGCTACGTGATCCCGTTCCTGTATGATCGCCGAAACAAGAAATCCAAGCAGATCTACAACATTCTGATCGATATTTTCGGCGATATCGTCACCAATCCCATCCATATTGATGTGCGGGTCTCGGAAGCGCCCTACTTCTCCAAGTCCATCCTGGAGTACAACCCCCAATGTCGAGGGGCGAACGATTTCCGAAGACTGATCCGCCGCATCATCGACGAAAATTCGCTCTATCGAACCGATGATTTATATTCTGCCTTTTTTTCCGGATAGAAACGTCAGAATTCCAGATTCCAGAGTACCGGCAGGAGCTGGTGCATCCTGCGCCCATAGGTCAGAAAGCCCTTACGGTATTCCCAGCCGGCGGCGCCGACGGTATCGGCGGCGATGACCACCGCCGCGGCGGAGATGCCGCGATGGTGCGCTACGGCGTATACCCCGGCGATTTCCATTTCGACGGCGGAGACATCCCGGCGATGGTATTTTTCCAGGAAATCCGATGTCTCCCGAAAAGGTGCATCGGTGGTCACCACGGCGATGGAGCGGGGGGCAAAGCCTGCCTCGCGCAAGGCGGACTCCGCCCGCGTGCCGACGTCGCCCGGCGCCGTGAACTCCTCCTGACCGCCAAAATAGTGGGCGGTTACGCCGCAGGCAGTCCAAGCACTTTGCACCAGCAGGATATCCCCCGGAGCGGCCCGACCGGCGAAGGCACCGCAGCTGCCGATGACCAGAATGCGCTCCACGCCGGCGTGGGCCAGGACCTCGGTGACCATGGCTGCGGTGGGGGCGCCCACGGCCGGGCCGGCGGCCAGGCATTCGGGCAGCACCCGCACCTCGCTGAAGAGGAGTGAGATGCGTTTCTGTACCAGGTCGGGTGGGATGGAGCCGAAGTTTTTTCGCCCCAGGGGGTCCATGGGAAACAGGAGGGTGCGGCGGCGGTGCCGCGCCAATTTGCCGATTCGCGGCGGCTGCACCAGGCTGTCGTTCATGCATCACTCCCTTCGTTTGTCCGCCGGCAGCGTTTCTTCATCCACGGGAAATGATCCCTTCCGACAGTTTCCGACAGAACGCATGATCAAGTCAACCAGAGCGCGGGGTCTGAACGTCGATGCTTGGCCGATGTTCCTGACGGTCAGATAACCGGGATAGCCGTGGCGGATGAGGCAGGCGGAACGGCGGCCGGGGCCGCCGTTCCTGATCAATCAAATAGCTATTTGCCCTTCAGGACGAATTCTTCCAGAAAGCGGATCACCGTATAGTTCATGTAGTCGCGGTTGTCCTTCTTGCGGAAACCGTGACCTTCGTTGGTGGCCATGAGATACCAGACGGGTACGTTGTTCTGACGCAGAGTCTTGACCATCTGTTCGGCTTCGCTGAGGGGGACCCGCGGGTCGTTCTTCCCCTGGATGACGAGCAGGGGCTTGGTGATCTTGTGGGCGCTGGTAGTAGGAGAGATTTTCTGCAGGAATTCGCCGATTTCGCGCTCGTCACCGTACTCGGCGCGGCGCAGATCGCGGCGGTAGTCCGAGGTGTTCTTTAAAAACGTGACGAAGTTGCTGATGCCCACGATATCCACACCGCCGGCCAGCCGGTCGCTGTAATGGGTCATGGCGGACAGCACCATATAACCGCCGTAGGAGCCGCCGTACACCACCACCCGGCCGGCGTCCAGCTCGGGGCGCGAGGCGATCCAGTCCAGCAGGGCGCCGATGTCTTTTACCGAATCTTCCCGTTTTTCGGCATTGTCCATGAGCAGATAACTCTTGCCGTAGCCGGACGAGCCCCGGACGTTGGGCGCCAGGATGGCCACGCCCAGCTCGTTGATGAGGTAATTGGTGCTGCTCTGAAAAGAGGGGCGGAACTGGCCCTCGGGGCCGCCGTGAATGTCGATGAGGACAGGGAAGGGCGCCTTGGCCGCGTCGCCGGGACGGTAGTAGAACGCTGGAATCTTGCGTGGCTGACCGTTCACCTGATCGAATGTCGGGTAATGGATGAGTTCGGGCAAGCTGAAGGAATTCAGATCCAGCCCCCCCGTCTGGCTGCGGGTCCAGCGGACCGGCTCCCCGCCGGCCGGCGTCAGGGCGTAAACATCACCGTTCATTCGGGCGTTGTTGATATTCATGGCGATCCTTTTGCCCTCGTCGTCGAAACGGACGCCCGAGATGACGGCCTCCGGCACATTCTTTACGGGCGTGTACGTGAGGGTGGCAAGGTCAAGCATGTACAGCTTGTTGAGGCCGCCCTCGTTGGTGACAAAGCAGCAGTTCTTTTGGTCGGGGGTGGTGTTGACGGCATCCACGTCCCATTCGATAGCAGTGGTGATGGCCGTGGTTTTTCCCGTCGCCGTTTCATAGCGGACCAGTTTGCGGAACTCGCTGTCGCGGTCGGTGATGCCGAACAGGTACTGGCCGTCTTCGGACATATTCCCCATGGCGAAAAACTGGGGTTCCTTCGATTCCGGTGTGACGTTGGTCACCTTGCCGTCGGCCAGGTTCACCAGGAGGGTATTCACCTGGTTGGCCGAAAGATATTCAATGATCAACAGCTGCCGGTCGTCCAAGGACCAGCCGCTGGGCAGGTAGTAGGCCGGCTTTTCCGCCGCGTACACCAGTTTCCGGCTATCCGGCTGCTCCGGATTCATGATATAAACGTCGAACAGCATGCCGGTGCGGGCGTTGCTGGTGAAAGCAAAACGGTCACCGGCATGATTGAAGTTAAGTCCCATGTGGCGGGACTTGCCGTCGGTGATCAGGACGGCTTCGCCGCCGGCCAGATCCTGGCGGTAATACTGGTAGTTTTCACCGCCACCTACGTCCTTCATGAAAATAAAATAATTCTTTTTCGGATTGGGACAAACAGCGCCGGAAGTGACCGGCTCGTTGTAATCGGTCAGCTGCTTCAGCTCGCCGCCGGGTGTGGCCAGGGCGTAGAGCTGGGAGGTATTGCCCCGGCGGGTGGTGACCAGCATGCCCTGGTCGCCGGGCAGCCAGTCCAGAAAGGCGGTGGAGCGTAGCTCGGCGTAGGCCGCCATGGATTTTTGGATCCGTGCGGGAAGGGGAGGAATCCCGTCGGAGACGATGGTCTCGGGTGGGGTGATGACTTCCTCGCCGGCGGTGGCAGACGTCGTCGCGCCCGCGAGTGCGGGACCGACCAACAGTCCGAGCAAGGCGAAGATGAAACAAAATCGTTTACATACCATGGTTTCTCCTTCACGATTGTGATGAGGTTTGCCCGGGCATTGTACCTGATTTGTCAACACGTTATCAAGCATCCCGGTGGATGCCGGACGGCTACTGTTGGCGGTCCCACATACAGCGTTGGATATGGCGGGAAAGCCTGTCACATCCTGCCGGGGGTTGAACCCTTGTCGCTGGATATCTTTTCCGTCAGCCGGGTCTTGCGCCAGGTTGTTCTGTTTCGGACGCAATGCATAGTATATGTGTCATACGGTCAAACGATTATCCATGTTTGGTGATTCGAACCGAAGTTGATTTATGCGTGAATGATCCGCAGTAAAAATGAGTGATTGTCTTTCTCGTTCCCGCCACACGGGTGTCACACCGGGGAATGATGATGGCGGGGGGAGGTGTCGGCAAGCGGGGCGAAGCCATAGCAATCGGGCCATTCACTGATTTTGTAACCTGATTGATTGGATTCAGCATGGCCCAAAAAGGCTTACCGATGGGGGACCGTTTAAGAAGTCGCTGCGGGTAGAGGGGAGCGGGCCAACGCCCCCGACTTTCCAAAAAATTCATTGCTCGTTTCGTTGGTTCGATGTATCCTGCTTTGTTTTGACCACCGATAGCAGGCGAGCGTGTTTCGGCGGCCGTGGCGGGCGTGCAGATTGGCCGCGGGACGCCGCCTGAAACGTCGCAACCGAAAGGAGGAGGCCGGATGAGCAAGGGAACCATTCTCATCGTAGATGATAAAAAATTATTGCGGGACAACCTGAAGACCTTCCTCGAGGAGGACGGCTACGCGGTCGCCGAGATCGACACGGGCGAGCGGGCCATCGATTTCATCCGCCATCATGATGTGGATATGGTCCTGCTGGATCACATTCTACCCGGTATCAGTGGCCTGAAAACGTTGCAACTCATGAAGAAACTGAAGCCACAGCAGACGATCATCGGCTTGACCGGAGAGATCACCGTCAAGGTTATTGAAGATTATCTCGACTCCGGGGCGTATGACATCCTGGCCAAATCCGCCATCTTCGAAAAGCTTCTCCCCCTGCTGGAATCGGCGCGCACGGCCCGGGATGCCCGTCTCAAACCGGAACTGGACCGATACCCCAAAGCGGCGGAGGAGCTGAAATCAGAGGGCCGGTGGGAAGAAGCCGCCGTCTACCTCAAAGAAGCGGGCATCGAAGAAAAATTTTTGGGCAACAAGGCCGACGCGAAAAAGCATTTTAGTGGCGCCATCGATTGCTTTCACCGCTCGGGTCGGATGCAGAAAGCCCGGGAAGTGGAATTCTTTCTTTACGAATCCGCCAACGAATGAACATTTCATTCCATTTCTCAAACAAATTAGGGCTCGTCCTGCCTCACTGACTCCCGTCGCCGGCGAAGCGGATCGTTGTGGTTCCCCGCGGCTTTTTCCGGATGGTTGGTCCGAAAGGGGCATTGGATGGATTTGTCGTAATAAAAGCGAGTCGTTCAATGGGGGTGTGCGACATAAAAATTGGGGGAAGG
>JAFGRT010000131.1 GCA_016935015.1 Acidobacteriota bacterium
ACCCCCCGGATTGCGGAGGAATTCATCGCCTCTTCCATGGGCCCGTTCACTATTTATCAGTCCCGCCGGCCGGTGAAAGGGAACGCGGAAGAGGCGGGGCAGCCTGCCCGGACCGGCGATCATGTCTGGTTCGCCATGGGACAGCAGATGATGATCCTGGCGGTGGGGGATGATTTCGCCCAGCGGCTGGCGTCATATCTGGCCGGCCGTCTGGAGTTTTCCTGGGAGGCGATGCCGTTCCCCGGTGAAGCTCCGGCGGATGCCGGTACCATCCTGCGCTGCCGGGTGGTGACGGATGAACTCAAATACGCCATCAAGGCGCCTTTCATGAGAGCACTGGATCAGATGAAGCAACAGAAGGAAGCGGCCGCCGGCGAGTCCGGGGAGGAAAAACCGGCTGCTTCGCCGCTGGATGTCCCCCCCGACGCCATCCTGAAGTTCGTGGAGGGGATCGGCCTGGGTCAGATCAAGACAGGTACCCTGGTGATGCGCCGCGACGACGAGAACCTGCACGTCACCGCCGGCCTGGCCGTGGATCGCAGTCGAAAGATGATCGGCCACTATCTGCAGGGGATGGCCGGCCGCACCGTATCGGCTTACCGGATGCTGCCGGCCGACAGTGTCGCCTTCAACGACATCGGATTCTGGGATTTCGGGCTGTTTTACCAGCTGCTGGCCGATCTGGTCAAGGAATCCTTCGGCCCCCAGGGCGAATCGATCACGCTGACTGTGGAAGCCATGGTGCCCATGCAGACAGGGCTCTCCCTGCGCAACGATCTTCTGCCCGTGCTCGGCAACGAGCATGGTCTGGTCATGTTCCCCGCAGCCGGCGATACGACTCCTCCGACGGGACAGCTGCCGCCGGCGGCGTTTTTCTTCCGACCCCTCAAGGTGGAAATGGTAGACAAGGCCATAAACGCCCTGGAGCAGAAGGCCGGTGCCGGAGTCCAGCGGAGCTCCTATCAGGGCAAATCCTTTTATGAAATCGACTGGGCAACGCCAGCTGAGACAACCGATACTGACGCTCCCGGGCAGGAATCCGCCGAACCGGCCGTCACCCCCCCCGACGAAACGGACGATGCGGTGGCGGAGGTCCTGAAGAAGAACGAAACGATGTACATCATGATCCTGGAGCCGCTGGTGTTCGTCAGTCCGCAGCGAAAGTCGCTGGAGCACATTGTGGACGAAGGACTGAAAGGGAATACCCTGGCCAACAGCCCCTTGTTCGGTGACATGGTGAAGCGGGTCCCCACCGGTTGCATCCAGATGGCGGCGACGGATATGCACGGACTGAACTTAATCTGGGACAGCCTGCCGGAAGGCTTGCCGCTGGTGGGCGGGCTGAAATCATTGCTGGGCGACTCAGGCACGCAGGGAGTCAGCACCCAGCAGCTGCTGTTGGTGGATGAGGGTGTGGTCGGCCAGGGGCGAATGCCGCTGGCCGGTTTCCGGGAATGGATGAAGGGCCTGCTCATTCTGCTGCAGCAGGCGGACGAGGAAGAGAGCGGCGAGCAAACGTCCCCGGCCGGGAGCATTCCATCGGGCTCGTGAGATCCGGTCGCATGGGTGTAACAGGCCGACCAATCGATACCGAACCAGCTGGTTTGCCCGGGGAGGAGCACAAATATGCAGGCATTTAAAGGCGTGGATTACATGGAGTTCGATGCCCTTCTCAGTGAGGAGGAGTTGATGGTGCGCCGGATGGTCCGCCGCTTCGTGGATGAGCAGGTCAAGCCCGTCATCGAGGATCATCATCGTCGCGGTGAATTCCCGCGGGAACTGATCTCCACCATGGGCGATCTGGAGCTCCTGGGACCCAATCTGGCCGGCTATGGTTTGCCGGGGATGAGCAACGTAGTGTACGGTCTCATCATGCAGGAGCTGGAGCGGGGCGACAGCGCCGTGCGATCGTTCGCCTCGGTGCAAGGCTCTCTGGTGATGTATCCCATCCATGCTTTCGGCTCCGAGGAGCAGAAAAAACAGTGGCTGCCGCCGCTGGGGCGCGGGGAAAAGGTTGGTTGTTATGGTCTGACGGAACCCGACTTCGGTTCCAATCCAGGTGGCATGACCACCCGTGCCCGGCGCGACGGCGACCGTTTTGTGCTTAACGGGGCCAAGATGTGGATCACCAACGGCACTCAGGCCGAGGTGGCCGTGGTGTTCGCCAAACTGGACGGTGAAGTGAACGGCTTTTTGGTGGAAAAAGGCACACCGGGATTCCAGGCCGAGAAAATTCAGGGCAAATTTTCCTTGCGGGCGTCGGATACGGCCAGTCTGTATTTGGATGAATGCGCCGTTCCGCTGGCCAACCGTCTGCCGGGTGCCCGGGGCCTGAAGACGGCGCTCATGTGTCTGAATCAGGCCCGGTACGGTATCGCCTGGGGAGCTATCGGTGCGGCCATGGAGTGCTACCATACGGCGCTGGAATACGCCCGCGAGCGGATTCAGTTCAATGACCGGCCCATCGCCGGCCATCAACTGGTCCAGGAGAAACTGGTCTGGATGATCACGGAAATCACAAAAGCGCAGTTCATGACGCTGCATGCAGGCCGGCTGAAGGATGACGACCGGCTGAAGTTCTACCATGTTTCCCTGCTCAAGCGGAACAACGTGGACATGGCCCTGCAGTGTGCCCGCCTGGCTCGGGATATCCTGGGCGCGGCCGGCATTGTGGATGATCACCCGGTGATCCGTCACATGCTGAATTTGGAATCGGTGCGGACCTACGAGGGGACCCACGACATCCATACCCTGATCGTCGGCGAACAGATCACGGGCTGGCCGGCGTACGGCGCCTAGATGGCGAGGGATGCCGGCCGGACGACTTGTGAAACAGCTGCTCTTGCATTGGAAACATGAATCTGAATGATAATAAAAAGTGTCGGTCTTTCAAGAGTTTATGGTGGTTAAAGGGTGGGGCAAACAAAGGTGGGGGAGATATACTCTATGGTGTTTTGTTTTTTGGTTTACAAAATTTTTGAATCTTGAAAGACCGACATCTAATAAGATGCACGGCGTCCATAAAAGTTTTACCTTATTTTGACAAACGTGCATTTTGTCGATCCCGGCTGAGGAGAGTTTATTTGCATGAATGAAAAGGAGTTGGTAAAGCTACTGCATGATCTGCAGGAAAAACGCATTTCCCCGGAGGAAGCGGTGGGGCAGTTACGCCGTCATCCGTTCGAGGATCTGGGGTATGCCCGGGTCGATCATCACCGCTCCCTCCGGCATGGATTCCCCGAGGTAATTTTCGGGCGGGGCAAGACGGTGGAACAGGTGGCCGGAATCGCCGAGCGGATTCTGAGTCATTCCCGCAACCTGCTGATCACCCATGCCACGCCGGACATGTACCGGGAACTGGCTGAAACGGTGGCCGGGCTTACTTATCACGAGGTCGCCCGCTGCATCACCCGCCGGGGGGATGACACAGTTTACGGCAAGGGGGATGTGCTGGTGATCACAGCCGGCACATCGGATCTGCCCGTGGCTGAAGAGGCCCGGGTGACGGTCGAGATCATGGGCAACCGGGCGGCGCTGGTCTCCGACGTGGGGGTGGCCGGCATCCATCGCCTGATGGCCGTTCGCGAACAGATCTTCAACGCCAGGGTGATCATCGCCGTGGCGGGCATGGAAGGCGCCCTGCCCAGTGTGGTGGGCGGACTGGCTTCCTGTCCGGTGATCGCCGTCCCCACCAGCATCGGCTACGGCGCCTCGTTCGGCGGTGTGGCCGCCCTGCTGGGCATGCTGAACTCCTGCTCCTCCAATGTGGTGGTGGTGAACATCGACAACGGCTTCGGCGCCGGTTACGTCGCCTCCATCATCAACCGCCTTCCCTGACCGGTCCAGCGCGCGGGGCTCCGTCGAAGCCCTTGCTTTCAAAGGGGTAACAGGATGGGCGAACCCGTTACCGCCGGATCGTCCTCGCGCAATGATTCGTAGATTTCTTCAAACCTGCGGTGTTTCTGGCGGAAAATGTCCCAGATCCGGGGATCGAAGTGCTCTGGACGGGTGCGCTCGTCGCCCGTGCTGATCACCTCCACGGCCGTCAGGTGATCGAACGGCTCTTTGTACGGCCGACGGCTCCGCAGGGCGTCGTAGACGTCACAAATGGCGACAATTCTACCCTCCAGAGGGATGTCCTCCCGGGACAAGCCCTCCGGGTAGCCGGTGCCGTCCCAGCGCTCATGGTGGTAAAGGGCGATATTGCGGGCTACGGCCAGGCGGGGTGATTTCCCGAGGATCATGGCGCCGTAAACGGTGTGCTTTTTGATGATTTCCCGTTCGGCGGCGTTGAGGTCGCCTTCTTTGCGCAGAATGTCAGGATGGATGTGTATTTTCCCCACGTCATGCATCAGCGCCGAGTAGCTGATGACGTCCACTTCCTTGGCCGGCAATCCCAACTCTTGCGCCACCAGGGCGGTGTAGCCCTTGATTCGCAGAATGTGGGAGCCCGTATCCTCATCGTTGGCGTGGGAGGCCCGGGCCAGGGCATCGATCATGTAGCGAAAAGAGTGCTCGATTTCACGGGTTTGGCCGGCAATGGTGTTGAAGAATGAGTAGTGCAGCGCCAGGCCCTTGAGCACCTGGGCGTCGAACCGGCTGACCGGCCGACCGTAATTGAGGGCGCCCAGCAGGATATGTTCGCCATTGTACACCACGATATTATGAAGTTTCCCGACCACGTCCGACAGATCGGGCGGCGGGGTCCAGGGCCCGTCGTCTGCCGTGAAATTGGTGAAAAAAATCCCGGTAGGGCCGCGCAGGGGCTCCAGGTATTCGCGTCGCAGGACGAGTGTCCGTGTCGCCAGCTTACCCGGGGCAGGGGCGGGCGAGTATAACCGGCACTCGATCAGGCCGTAACTGTTTGGAACACCAAGAATTATGTGAGAAGGGCGTTCCTTCTCACTTTCGGCAATCTGGATCAGCGACTGAAAGAGCATGCTTTCGGCGGAGAAAAAATCGAATTCCAGCGGATCGAAACGTTGAATGATCTGGTCCGTCTGCTGGGTGAGTCCGGCGATCTGTTTGTAGGAATTCTCCAACTGTAGAAACAACTGGCGGTTTTTCAGGCAGATGCGGACCCGGGCCAGCAATTCTTCAATCTGGATGGGCTTGGACAGAAAATCATCCACGCCCGCCTCGATGCCCTGAATCCGGTCCTCGGTGGTGTCCAGGGCCGTGACGATGATGATGGGCACGAAGTGAGTCTCTTCCCGGTCCTTGATGCGGCGGCAGACCTCGAAGCCGTCCATGCCGGGCATCATCACATCGAGCAGCACCAGGTCCGGCTTGTGGTCGTGAAATTGCTCCAGGGCGCTGGCCCCGTCATTGGCCGACAGGATCTCGTAACCGCGGCGCTGCAGCACCGTGGTCAAAAAACGGATATTGACCTCTTCGTCGTCCACCACCAGGATTTTCGCTCTGGGGTCTTCCATAAGCTGTTGTCCTCACGTTCCGGGGCGGTGGCTGTTCGTCCCGGGGCAGTCGTTCATCTGTCGGCGGTGGGTCCGGATATCCCGGCCACGGCCGAGGCGTCCGATTCCACGGGTAGCTTGACGATAAATGTCGTGCCATCCTCAGCCTGGCTGGAATAATCGATGGTGCCGCCGAGAATTTCGCAAATCCGCCGGCATTGATAAAGGCCGAGGCCGATACCGTCGTACGACCGGGTCAGGGACTGATCCATCTGAAAGAATGGTTGGAAGATCTGTTCCCGGTACTTGCGTGGAATGCCCTGTCCCTGGTTGCGGATGGTCCAGAAAAGGAACGGCCGCGTCCCGGAAGTGGATTGTTCCAGGTGGGCCTGGATAAAAAGTTCACCGCCGTCGGGCGAAAACTTGAAGGCGTTTTCGATGAGGTGCGCCAGGAGCTGCCGGAGCAGGCGGCCGTCCACGAAGACATGCTCCGTGCCGGATTCCAGGTCATAATGGACGGAGCGGATTCGTTGGGGATACTGGCTCTTGCTCTGCTCGACCAGTTGTCGGATCAGGCGATGAACAGAAACGCAGGTAGGCACGCTCCGGACCAGGCCGGAGCTCAGGGAGGTCAGCGAAAGCAGGTTCTTGATGAGTTTCAGTTGCTGCTGGGCCGACAGGCGGATCTGCTGGAGATAATCCTGCGTCTGGGGAGAGAGGGCCGCGGCCTTGTCCGACAGCAACAGCTCGGTATAGCCGATGATGCTGTTCAGGGGGGTCTTTAGTTCATGGGTGATAATGGGCAGGAACGATTCTCGTTTGTGAACGGGTTCTTCCACGGTTCTGTCCGATCGGCGCCGGAGTTTGAGCTGAACCAGCCGGCGGGCGATGGCCGGCATGTAATCGAAAACGTCGGCCAGCATGGTCTCTGCACGGGGTAACGGTCGTCCGGCGGTGATGGCGATGTACACTCCCCGCTCCTGTCCTTCCAGGGTAAGGGGGTGGAGATAGAGGCCGGCGTCGGCCGGGAGAGCCGGCCAGGAGCGGATAGACCGGACCGCCGGGTCGCTCAGTGTTCTGTGGGCATCGGACAGGGGGAAAAAACGGGGGATGGGCGCGGTCTCGGTCAGCCAGGAGCGCCAATCAGGGGTCGCGAAATATGGGGGCAGGCCGCGCATCACCCGCCCGCGGTAGCCCGGGGAGAGGTGCAGCCAAATGCCGCCGATCCGGCTTTCCAGGGTCTTCAAGCTGTAGATCAATGTCTGACGCAGCAGCTGCTGGGGCTCGCTGAGCCGGGCACCCTGCCGGAAATAGTCGATGAGGGCTTTCGTGGTCTGGTCGACGAACGTGGATTGACGATGATCATGCGGTCCGGCCATGGCTTCATTGTATGCTGCCGCCAAGCCAAAATCAACGAAGAGTTTGCCCTTGCTTTTGCCCGCCCGCTATGGCAACCTGAAGTGAATGGTCCACCCGGGACCGCTGTCTGGCAGCCGGACAAGCGCCCGATTCAGGAGGCGGGAAGGCACGTTGGCCGAACCGCCCCGTCAGCAGAAAGGAGAGAGGGATGACCGCGACATTTGACCTCGGCAATACCAGTGTAGTGCGGCGATTTCTGGATTATGTCAAGATGGATACGCAGGCCCGGGAGAACGCGGAGGACTATCCCTCTTCCCCGGGACAGCTGGAACTCGGCCGGAAACTGGTGGCCGAGCTGCAGGAACTGGGACTGCGGGACGTGGAAATGGACCCGCATGGCTATGTCATGGCCACTCTGCCCGCCAATCTGCCACCCGAAGACGCCGAGAAAGTGCCGGTCATCGGGTTTCTGGCCCACATGGACACCTATCACGAGGTATCCGGCAAGGATGTGAAGCCCATCATTCACCGGAATTATCAGGGCGGCGACATCGTGCT
>JAFGRT010000132.1 GCA_016935015.1 Acidobacteriota bacterium
AACGAAGGGGCGAGGCGGAGCGGGAACGTCGATCACGCGACAGTACGACATCACATTTTCATGAACTGCACCAGCATCCGCCGTCCGGCAGACGGCGGCCACGGACGTCGGCGCGGGCCGGGCCGGCGCCGGCGTTCTGGAAATCAAGCACCAGGACAGGTTGGTCCACCAATTGCATGACATTGCCGGGCGCCGCGTTTCCCCTATTCCCCGGCGCAGAGCGTTTCTTCTTTCAGCACTGCCTTGAACACCCCTTCGAAACTGCTGAAATTGTAAAAGGCCTTGCCGCCCGACTGGTTGACCACGTAACGGAACGCCTCCAGAAAAATATCGTTCTGGGTAACCCGCGTCGCTCCCCGCTGGGCCGGGATATAAAAACCAAGCAACCGTACATTGTTGGATTTGCAGTAATCGATGATCTTGGAAAGAGGCGAATAGCGCTGCGGATTGAATGCCGTCTGTCCCCGGCCGAACGCGCCGCTGTCGAGGGTGCGGCGAAGTTCTTCGGACACCCCGTTGGACACGAACATCACCGTGGTGTCCTGGATGGAATTCTCCTCGAGAAACTTCAGCAAATTCTTGTAAGGGACGGTGCTGGGATTGGCCGGCAAGAAGCTCGGGTTCACCACCGGCCAGGGGAACTCGCCCGCCGTGGCCGACTTGGCCTGACGAATCATGTCCTTGAAAAAATAGGTCAGCTCCACCATGCATTCGGGCGGCAGCTCCTTCATCAGCCAGGGAAACCCCTCGTCGAAATTGAAGGCGTCGGCGGTGGGCATATCATACTGAACCATAAAGACAAGCTTGCCCGGCACTTTTTCCGTTTCCGCCGCGGCGCGGCCGGCGAGCAGCGCCAGGAAAAGAATCAGGACGGGTAACAGACGCTTCGGCATGTTGGGACTCCTTCTTTCGGATTGTCACCAGTATGGATGACCGGATTGGCGGCATGGTTCCGTCAGGGGACCACCACATTGTACTTTAGCCCAAACTGGGCCGGGATGGCCAGCGCTATTCTTTCCCAGTCCTGGAGGCGTCCTCCGGGATCTGCCCGGCAACGGCGCCCCCCGCCGCTCCGGCTTTCACCCGGGTCAGGATCAGGCCACCCAGCAGAAACAGCGGCAGGATGGCCAGCACCCCGTAACGGGAGTGACCGGTTAGCCGCCCGAACAGCCCCATCATCAGCGGTCCCAGGATGGTGGCGAACCGCCCGAAGATGTTGTAGAAACCAAAAAACTCCGCCGACTTCTCCTTGGGGATGAGCTTGCCGAAAAAGGAACGGCTGAGGGCCTGGATGCCGCCCTGGGAGGAGGCCACCAGCAGCGCCAGGACCCAGAAAAGGGCGATCCGCGTGGACATGTCGGGGATTACGGGCAGGAAAAAGGCCAACGCCGTGATGACGGCATAGACGCCGATGCCGACGAAGATCATGGTGCGGGCGGAAGTGGCCGCGGCCAGGCGGCCGTACAACAAGGCGAAGGGGAAGGCCACGATCTGGATAAAGAGCACGACCAGGACCAGCGTGGTCACGCCCAGGCCCAGGTCCCGGCCGTAGGCCGTGGCCATGGTGATGACGGTGTCCACGCCGTCGATATAGAAGAAGTATGCCAGCAGGAACAGGAACGCCTGCCGGTAGCGCCGGATGTGCGTCACGGCGTGCCACAACCGCGCGACGGCCTCGCGCACCGGACGGTCCACGGAAGCGATGGCATGGCGCTGCCGGACCCGGCGCAGCATGGGGATGGAGAACGCCAGCCACCACACCGCGGTGATGATGAACGCCACGCGGGCAGCGCCGGCGGGCATGGCCCCGGCGTCACCTTCCCCCACCCCGCCGAAAAAGAGAAACACCATGACCAGAAGAAAGGGGATCACGCTACCGATATAACCCCAGCCGAAACCGCTGGCCGAGACCCAGTCCATGCGCTCGTCGGTGGTGACGTCCACCAGAAAGGCGTCGTAGAACAGGTTGGCCCCCGAGTAGCAGACCTTGGCGAAGATATACAGCACCAGACACCAGAGCCATTGCCCCATGCCCACCGATGGCAGGAGGAGGGTACCCGCTACACCGGCCAGCAAAAAGAACGCGAAAAAACGTTTTTTCCAGCCGGCATAATCAGCGAAAGTGCCGAGAAACGGTGCACTTACGGCCAGGATCAGCGACGCCAGCGACGTGGCGAAGGCCCAATTGGCGGTGGATTCGGCGTCGGGCACGCCTTGCGAGGCGACGTCCTTGAAAAAGAGGGGCATCAGGGTGGTGACGATGATGAGCACAAAGGCCGAATTGGCCACGTCGTACAGGATCCAGCTTTTTTCTTCCCTGGTAAACGAGAATCCGATTGTCATGGGCCCTCGAATGGTCGACTGGTAGCTGACCGACGGCCTCGCCCGGCCCCGGTGGAGCGACCCACGTGTCGGCCCATCGACCGCCATTTCCGATCATAGTACTGGAAAGCGCCGGGAAAAGAAACCACCCGATTGAATTTTGACTGGGAAACCGCCTGCAAAAACAGGATCCGAACCAGGCGATGGGCGTCGTTTATTGCGGCGCTTCATCCGCCGGCGAGGGCGGAACGAGGGTCGATCCACCGGGATTGTGCCGACGCCGGTTGGCCAGGCAGACGGCCCGGCCGGCCATGGCGTAGCAGTAGCGACAACCGTGCAGGCAGGTGTCGTACATGCCGATGTCCCGGCTGACCACGCAGCGGCAATGTTGCCGCTGCGATGGATCCTTCCGGTGAGAAACATCGATGTTGAAAAGGGTTCTGACCAGGTCATCGTCGATGCACCTGCCGGCGGCAATACCGCAGCTCTCCAGCGCGGCCCCCTCGGCACAGCTCTGGATGCCCATGCCATGGGCCGCGGCCGTCGCCGCCAGGCAACGGAAGGTGTCCTGAGCCGCTTCATCGCCGGTCGCCAGGGGAAGCAGCCGGAAGTTCTCCTCTACCAGCGCCTGGAGCTGTCGGGCCACCTTGCGGTAGACGTCCAGCCGGCTGACGATGACCCGCCGGGTGGCGCCGCGCAACGCGCTGGCCAGTCTTGGAAAGACCTCGCGGTGAAATTCAGGCGGGGTCAGGTTGCTGAAGATAACGGGATCGTAGCGCCAGATGACCCTCTCCGGGCCAATGCGGTCGGCCAAACGTCGAAAACTGTCCACTGCTTCGCCCGCGGCCGGCGTGAACGGCTCCAACAGCCTCGGGTAATCCAACAGGGTGAACAGGAAATAATAGGCGTAGCCGCGAAGATCCAGTTCGGCCAGGTGGGGCAGGAGCGGTCGTGGATCGCGGGTCCAGAAGACGATGGCGTCCACGTCGACCGGCGCCAGGGAGATCCGATTTACCTGCCGGAGCCGGACGGGATTGGGCACCTCGACGAAACCCCGGCGGATCCGCTCCATGAACCAGGGTGTGTAAAACGCCGGAATGTCAGTCCGGCGGCTGGCGCTGATGATCATCTGGTCCTCGCAGCACGATGCACCGGTCCCCGCCAGCAGCGATCGCCCTTTCGACCGGGGCCGGTACATTCAATCCATAAACGGCAGGCGGCGCTGCCATACCCGCAAGGCCTCTTCTTCGGGCAAACTCCAGCCGGACAAGGTGATCCCCAGTAGCCGCACCTTGCGGGACCCGGCTTCCGTCCGATCCAGAAGACCGGGTATGACGGCCATGATGTCCTCGGCCGTCCGCAAAGGCGATCCGGCGGACCCGCTGCGGGTCACCTGCTGGAAATCGGCATATTTCACCTTGAGGGTCACGGTCCGGCCGGTCAGGCCGGTTTTCTCCAGGGCCGTCGCCACTTGAGCGGCCAGGCCGGCCAGGACCGTCAAGATCTCGTCACGGCGCTGAATGTCCGTGGCCAGGGTGGTTTCCTTGCCCAGGGACTTGCGCGGCCGGTGCGGCACCACCGGCCGCTCGTCCCGGCCGTGGGCAAACTCGTAGTAAAGCGCGCCGGCCTTGCCGAAGAGCTGCACCAGGCGCGACGGCTCCAGGCGCTTCAGATCGGCGCCCGTATGGATCCCCAGGGCCTGCATCCGGGCCTCCGTCACCCGCCCCACGCCGAAAAACTTGCCCACGGGCAGGCGATCGATGAACTCCGCCGCTTTGGCGGGCGGGATGATTGTCAGACCGTCCGGCTTGTGAATCTCCGAGGCGATTTTGGCCAGAAACTTATTGAAAGACACCCCCGCCGATGCCGTCAGGCCGGTGCGCGTGCGGATGCGCTCCTTGATCTCCACGGCGAGACGGGTGGCGGAGGGGATACTCGGCTTGTTCACGGTCACGTCCAGGAAGGCCTCGTCCAGTGAAAGCGGCTCCACCAGGTCCGTGTATTCATGAAAAATCTCGCGGATCTGGTTCGAGATTTCCTTGTACACGGCAAAGCGGGGCGGCACAAACACAGCCTCGGGACAACGCTGGGCCGCCTGCCGTGACGGCATGGCCGAATGGATGCCGAACCGCCGGGCCTCGTAGGAGCAAGTCGCCACCACGCCGCGGGCGTCGGGACGGCCGCCGACGCAGACGGGCCGCCCGCGCAGGGCGGGATCGTCCCGCTGCTCCACGGCGGCATAAAAGGCGTCCATGTCGATATGGATGATTTTACGAATCTGGTTCATGGGGATGAGGATCCGGCAATTTCAACAACCGGCGGTAGAAAGCGGTGGTTTGCTCGGCCACCCGTTTCCGGGCATAGCGACGGCACACCCGGGTGTACCCGCGCTCGGACATATACAGGCGCAGCATGGGTGAATCCTGGACCTGCTGGATGGCGTCGGCCAGGGCCTGGCTGTCCCCGGCCGGGAAGGTGAATCCGGCATCGCCGATGATCTCGGGAATGACTCCCGAAGTGGCACCGATGACGGGTTTCTTGCAGGCCATGGCCTCCAGCAGGCAGCCGGCGTCACTTTCCGACTGCCCCATGCCGGTTCGCGACGGCAACACCACCACATCCACCTCGCCATACAACTCCGGCAGGTGTTCCGTCGCCGGGGACGGGATCTGTTCAAACCGGCCGGCCAGGCCCGCGGTGGCGGCCCGTTGCGCCAGGGCGTCCTTTTCGCGTCCGTCCCCCACCAGCCGCAGGCGTACGGTTTCGTCCAGCCGCGCCACGGCATCGACCAGCAGATCCACCCCGCGGGCCGCGGTAAAATCACCGATATAGGCCACGGTGAATGGGCGCATCAGGTCGGTGGGCACCAGCGGCCGAAACAGGCCGGTATCCACCCCCTGGAAGGGGATCACCGCCGAAGGCCCCTCGAATTGCCAGCCGGCGGGTCGGCCGGCCCCGTAAGCCGAAGCGTGGATGACGCCCGCCGCCCGGCGCAGCACCAGCGCCGCCAGTTTTTGCCGCCACCCGCCGGTCGCTGTCGGCGCGGCTGTGGCCACGTGCCAGACCAGCCGGGCACTGGTGGCCCAGCAACGAACGGCCGCCGCCACCTGCAGGGCGGCCAGGCTTCCGGGTGTCTCCTCGGCGTGAACCAGGGCGGGCCGGATGGTTTTCAGGCCGAAGGTCAGTGTCTGATAGAAACCCCAGGGATCCTCGGGTCCAGTGCCCAGGCAATTCACGCGCTGCAGGTCGAAACCCGTTTCCGCCGTGGTGAGGCCGATCTGCCACTCCTTGTCGGCCGGCCGGGCCGGCCGAATCAGGGTAAACGACAGATCCTCTTCCGCCGCCAGGTTGCGCAGCTTGTCATCCAGGCCCGGATCCCGGCGCCGGCTGACATACAGAATCCGACGGCCGAACGGCTCCTGGTCTGACGGCAGCGGTTCTGAGTCGGTTTGCGCCATGTTCCTCTCCTTCCGGCGGCTGAGAGCCGCCGCCCCTGACCGGGCAAAGTCCGGCGATTCAAAGCACCGGCGAGCATTTGTTTTTCTGCCTGATAGTCACACAATTGTCAGCTGTTGTCAATCCCCGACCGTTTCATCCGTGGGCGGCGTGGGGGGCATAGTGCCTTCGCCGGTGAGCATCTCCCGCAGGTGGCGATAGTCCGTCTTGCCGGTCCCCAGCAAGGGGATGGCGTCTATCTGGTGGATTTCGCGGATATGATGCAGTCCCGACAGTCCAGCGGCACGGATGGCCTCGTTCACCGCCGCCCGGTCCAGGTCGTGGACGGCGAACAGCACCAGGTGCGGGTACGGCTCCGCCTCGCGGGCCTCCACCGCCAGCACCGTCTCATCGGGCAGCTCGGCGGCAAACGCCTCGGCCAGCGCATTCTCCACCGCCGGCAGCGAGATCATCTCGCCGGCGATCTTGACAAAACGCCGGCGTCGGCCACAGAACGTCAGGATATCCGCCTCGTCCTCCCGAACCAGGTCGCCCGTGGAATACCAGGTCCGGCCCGCGTACTGGACGAAAGGCGACGGCCCGTCATACTGCAGATACCCCGGGAAAACGCACGGACCCCGCACCAGCAGCCGACCCGGTTGCCCCGGTTCGGCCGGTTCGGAGCGGTCCTCCCTCAAGATCACATAATCGAAGGAAGAGAGGACCCGGCCGATGGTGCCGGGCCGGGGATCGTTCTCATCGTTGATGGAGATCACAGGCGAGCACTCCGTCACACCGTATCCTTCAAGCACCATCAGATCCGGACAGCGCTTCTGCAACAGGCGGTAAACCGCCGGCGGACATTTTTCCGCGCCCGTGACCGCCAGGCGCAGGTACCGCAGATCATCGGGCAGCGCAGCCCGGGCCATGCCGCGCAGGAAGGAGGGCGTGCCCAACAGGGCCGTGGCCCGGCTGGCGCGGGCGATCCGGGCCAGCCGGGCACTTTCGGTGGGATTGGCGTGATAGACCACCGGCACGCCACCGCACACCGGCAGCAGCAGGGTCCCCGTCAGCCCGAAAGAGTGGAACGGCGGCAGGATCCCCAGCATGCGATCGCCGGCGTAACCGGTGATGCGCTGCAGCACATCGCGGACATTCTGCAGCAGATTGACGTGGGTCAGGGGTACGGCCTTGGGCGTGCTCTCCGAACCGCTGGTAAAGAGCACCGCGGCAATATCGGCCACCGGCCGACGGCGCAGTCCGCGCCAGGCGAACCGGGCGCGCAGGGCGGCGCCGACCTTTCGCAACAGGGAGATGTCATCCCGCAGGCGGTCCAGAAAGACAAACCGGCCGGCCAGCTCGGGAAACTCCAGGCCGCTTTCGGCCAGCCGGTCCAGCAGCGCCCGAGCGCTGAGGATCCCTCTCACCGCCAGCATCTCCACTCCGTGCCGGACGTTGCGGCGGCCGACGGTCCAGTTGATCAGGACCGGGATGCGTCCGGCGAACAGAACGGCCAGATAGGCGATGACGGCGGCCACGCCGGCCGGCAGCATAATCCCGATGTAAGGTCCTTCGATGGCCCGGATGGGGCGCTGCAGCACGAAAATGGCGGTGAGCAGGTCGCGGTAGGTGCGGGCGCCGCTCACCTGGTCGGCGACGATGACCTTGCCAAGTTGCCGTCCCGCCGTTCGCAAAAAAACTTCGGTTACCGTTTCCCCGTCCGGGAACTTCATCACCTTGTCCGGTTCCGCCTCGGCGAACCAGCCCGGCGGCAGCGGCTGCAGCTCCGGCTCGCGCGGGCCGGCCCCACTTTCCATGGCTGCCAGAAGGTCGCCCACCTTCTGTAGGGCTTCGGCGTCGGTCACCCGGACCCGGTGTCGCTCTTCCAGCCAAGCCAGCATTTCCGCCCTGTCCAGGCTGTCCAGGCCCAGGTCGCGTCCAAGATGGTGATTCTCGCCGATGCCCTCCACGCCCGTTGTTGCCGCGAGGTATTCCAGGATCTCCTGCCGCAAGACGGCCCGTTCGTCGCCGGAACCGGCCACGTCATCCGCCCCCCGGGCCGGTTCGGGCAGGATCCGCGTTCCGCCCCGCTCCCAGGGTGTGTACGGCACGTACGTCCGCGGCGAGGCCTCGGCATTGTAGAATCCTTCCAGGTAGCGGTTGATGGCCGCCCGATCTCCCCGGCGGGGGAAATCATCCGGTTCCTCCAGGCGGATGCGCACTTCCCGGCGCGGAATGAAAAAGATTCCGCTCAGCAGCAGGGCCCGCAGCACCTTGCCCAGCACGCCGAAAAAGGATGGTTTGCGGCCCGTGGCCCAACTGAGGGCACTGCCCCACAAGCCGGTGGTCCGGACCAGCACCACCCGGACGTCGGGCACCTGGCGCAGGATGACTTCCACGCCGCTGCGGCCGCCCAGGTCTTCCAGACGGCTGCGCAGAATGCCGCCGGCCGGATACATGAGGATGTTACGGCCCTGACGGAGATCCGTGGCGATCGTATTCAGAGACGCCAACACCTTTTCCCGGGCCCCCCGGCCGACCACATTGACATCGGGGATGGTCAGCGTGTCGATTCGCCGGGCGCACCAGCGGATGAACGGGTAGTCCACCTGGGATTGCTCGGCCAGCGGTCGAGGCGTGAAATGGGGATAGAGCGTCGTGAACACGATCAGCGGATCCACCAGGGCCGGATGGTTGGGCAGAAACAGAATCCCGGTGCGGCCCCGGCGGCGAACGTCGTCCATCCCGGACACGGCCAGGCGATACCGCAAGCGCAGCAGGCGGTGGAGCCCGGCGATAACGGTCCGGTTCAGCCGGTTGCCGGGGGGTGTTTCCTTCATGGGTCCACCTGTTCGCGATCGGGACGGAATGTCCGGCAACGGACTTCGGCAATTGAATGCCGGACGAACGGTGGTCGCTCCCGGTTCGGATTCCGTATCATGCTTCAACATACCATGCACTCCGATGTTCCGGCACATTTTTTTCACTGTCACCACCAGCCACCGCCTCGCCGACAAATCAGGCCGCCGAAACCGTTTCTACGGACAGCCCCGTTCTTTGGGACGGCCTGTCAGAAACGGGTCCGGCACGGTGGATCCGGCTCCGCCTCGCCGGCGACGGCCACGTCCGCCGGATCATCTCCCACTCCGAATGACCCAGGTATTGTTTGACTTCGGGATATGCATCCCGTACATTTTCAGGGACTGCATTTCCTGACGTTCACGGAGGTTTGCCCATGACGAACGACATCCCCGCCGTCCCCGCCGCTGGCGGCCTACTATCCGCCCCGCGCCGCTGGCTCCGCGTCCTGCTGGTCATGGTGGCCGTCATCGGCGTGGTGCTGCTCATGGCCGGTCTCTGGATCCGCCAGACCGTCGCCGGCAGCCTGCCCATCCTCGAAGGGGACATCGGTCTGGCGGGCCTCACCACCCCCGTTACCATCGAGCGGGATGTCGCCGGCGTGCCCACCATCCGCGGATCAAATCGGCCGGACTTAGCCCGGGCCATGGGTTTCCTCCACGCCCAGGAACGCTTTTTCCAGATGGATCTCTCGCGCCGCCAGGCAGCGGGTGAGCTGGCCGAGCTCTTCGGCGAGGCGGCCCTGGCCTGGGACCGCCAAGCGCGTCGCCACCAGTTCCGCCGGCGGGCCGGGGACGTGCTGGCCCTCCAGCCGGAGCCCGTCATCCGGCTGCTGACCGCCTACACCGACGGCGTGAACGCCGGCCTGGCGGCCCTGGACGAGGTGCCGTTCGAATACCTGCTGCTGCGATCCGAGCCGGCGCCCTGGCAGCCAATCGACAGCCTGCTGGTCCTCTACTCCATGTTTTTCGCCCTGCAGGATCACACCAACCGGCGGGAGCTCGACCGGGCCGTGCTGCGCGAGGCGCTGCCCGCTGAACTGGCCGCCTTTCTGGATCCGCCCGGCGGCGAATGGGACGCCCCAGTGGCCGGCGAGCCATTCCCCGTGCCGGCGATCCCCGGCCCGGATATGGTCAACGTCCGCCATGATACTGTCTTCCGTCAAATCGCGGGGCCGGCCGTTCAGGATCCCTACCCGGCGACATGCCCCGGTAGCAACAACTGGGCCGTGGCCGGCCAGCGGACCGTTCACGGCGGCGCCTTGGTGGCCAACGACATGCACCTGGGCCACGCCGTGCCAAACACCTGGTACCGGGCGGTCATGACCTGGCCGGCGGCGGGCGGGACCGGCGATAATTTCCTCGTGGGTGTAACCCTGCCCGGTACGCCAGCCCTGGTGGTAGGTAGCAACACCCGCATCGCCTGGGGCTTCACTAACAGCTACGGCGACTGGCACGACCTGGTGGTGGTGGAACCGGATCCCGCCGATCCCGACCGCTACCTGGCGCCCGATGGTTCCCTCCCCTTCGGCCGGGAAACGGAGACCATCCGGGTCCAGGGGCGGGCGGAACCGGAGATTCTTGAAATACGCACCACAATATGGGGTCCCCTGACGGAACCGGATCAACACCAACGGCCCCTGGCTCTGAACTGGACCGCCCATCATCCGGCCGCCGTGAACATGAATCTGCTGGCACTGGAGCAGGCCGCCAACCTGGACGAAGCCCTGGCCGTGGCCGCCACCTGCGGCATTCCGGCCCAGAATTTCGTCTGCGCCGATCACACCGGCCGCGTCGGCTGGACCATCATGGGCCGGATTCCCCGCCGCGTCGGTTTCGACGGATCGGTCCCCGTTTCCTGGGCGGACGGTTCCTGCCGCTGGGACGGCTGGTTCGATCCGGCCGACTATCCCCGCCTGGCCGACCCGGCCGACGGGCTGATCTGGACGGCCAATGCCCGGGTGGTCGGCGGCGCCATGCTGGCCGTCATCGGCGACGGCGGCTACAACAGCGGCGCCCGGGCCCGGCAGATCCGCGACGGGCTTCGCGCCCTTGACCAGGCGTCCGAAGCCGACATGCTCCGCATCCAGCAGGACGACCGGGCCCTCTTTCTGGAACGATGGCGTGAGCTGCTGCTGGCGGTGCTGACGCCGGAGGCGACAGCGAACCACCCGGCCCGGGCCGAGTTTCGCTGCCTGGCGGCCGATTCCTGGACGAGACGGGCCTCCGTGGATTCGGTGGGCTATACCCTGGTGCGTACCTTTCGCCTGGAGGTCCGCGAAGAGATCTACCGCTGGCTGACCGCCCCCTGTACGGAGGTCCGGAAAGATTTCAGCCCCTACTTCATCCACCACTGGGAAGGCCCCCTGTGGCGGCTGGTAAGGGAAATGCCGCCCCACCTGCTGCCGCCGGCTTACGCCAGCTGGGAGGAGTGCCTGCTGGCGGCGGTGGACCGGACCATCGAACGGCTGACCCGCGACGGCCGCGCCTTGGCCGAAAATCCTTGGGGCCGGCGCAACACCACGGCCATCCGGCACCCCATCAGCCGGGCCACCGGTCTGTTCGCCGCCCAGCTGGACATGCCGGCCCGCCCCCTGCCGGGCGATACGGAGATGCCACGGGTGCAATCGCCCGGTTTCGGAGCCTCTGAGCGGCTGGTGGTCTCGCCCGGGCGGGAAGACCAGGGCATCTTCCACATGCCCTGCGGCCAGAGCGGGCATCCGTTTTCCCCCTATTATCGGGCCGGTCATACCGACTGGGAAGAGGGCAACGCTTCCCCGCTCCTGCCTGGCGAGACCATCTGGCGCCTGACGTTGCGTCCGCAGAAATAATCGGCGGTCGGAACATCCGTCGGCGGTGCACCACCGGGCGCTTATTCAAAAAGGAAGAACAGGGCCGCCCCGCCGAGGGCGACGAGGGTGCCACCCACCGCCCGGGCGGTGATGGTTTCGTGGAAAAACCAGCGAGACAAGGGCAGCAGCAGGACCGGCGAGAGGGACATGAGAGTGGCGGCGATGCCGATGGGGGCATTGGCGATGGCCACCAGGGAAAGGATAACGCCCAGTACCGGGCCCAACAGCGAGGCGCCGGTGATGAGCGCCAGGGCCGGGCGGTCGGCCAGACGCCGCCACTGCATGGGCAGATGACCGCGCACGCCGACGAGGAAACCCATGGCCAGGGCGGCGGTGGACACCCGGATCAGGTTGGCCGACACGGCCGAGAAACCGCCGTCCAGGCCAAGTTTGGCTAACAGCAGGCCGCCCGCCTGGCCCACCGCCCCGCCGATGCCGAACAGCACCCCGCTCCATTTCTGGCCGGGGGCGAAGGCGCTGCCGTTGCGCCGGTCACTCACCACCAGGGCGATGCCCGTCAGGGTCACGGCGATGGCCAGCCATTCCACCGGTCGCAACGCCTCGCCCAGAACCAGCCAGCCCAGAAAGGCGCCGATGACGGGCACCAGCGTCATCAGCAGCATGGACAGACGCGGGCCGATGCGTACAAAGGCCTCGAAGAGCATGCCGTCACCGAACACATACCCCACCAGTCCGGACAGACCCAGCCATAAAAAGCGGTAACCGGCAGCATCCACCGGGTAGAGCAGACCGAACATCAGCCAGTGCAGCACCAAGAGGAACAGGAAAGCCAGCCACAGTCGGGTGTTGTTGACAGTGTAGGAGCCCACCCGGCGGCCGGCGAACGTGAACATCAGCGATCCGAAGGACCAGCAACAGGCCGTCGCCACTGCCGCCAGTTCACCCACGTACTGTTCCATAGGCCTCCTTGCAAAGGCGACAGTATACGCCAAATTGAATCGGGCGGTGAGACAATCCTGCGGCCGCTGGTGAAAATCACCGTCGCATCGATGGATGGATTCAGTCCGCTTGGCAATGCCCCCCCCCACTGGCGGCCGTAACCATTTACTCCACCTGATCGGACATGCTATCATGCCGTGGTTCAGGCAGCAGGAAGCCGACAGGCAGATCCGCCATGCCCGGAGGCTCTGGCCGGAAAACGATCCTGAAATACCGGGCGCAATCGTCCGATATAATCGCGAGTAGGTGATGAATTCGGAACATCGCGAGAAAAAACGCAAGAAACAGAAACGGGTGGCAAGGTTGGTGTACATGCTCTCCCCGTTCATCGGTTTCCTGTTCTCCACCACCAAGCTGCGCATCGAGGACCGCACCGGCCTCGATCCGGTCTTCGCCACCCGCTACTCCATCATGCTGGAGGGGGGCCTGGTGGCCGTCTTCCTGTCACAGATCTTCGTCAACCAGCTCGGCGGCGGACGGCCGCCCTTCCAGATCTACGGGCTGGACATGGGCTGGCTGGGCCTGCTTCTCTTCCTGCCGGACGTGAGTGTTCGCCTGCTGCGCCTGCTGGACCAATCGGCCGACCAGTTCGGCTTCTACGAATGGGTGTTCCGCATCTTCCGCCGGCGCCGCCGGAGATAGTCCATCGTGTCCATCCTGCTCCTGCACCCCCCCGTATCCCGTCCCAGCGAACCACCCGGCGGACTGGCCCGGCTGGCCGGCTGGCTGTCCCGGCAGGACATCCCCTGGGCGTTGGCGGATTTGAACATCGAAGGGCAGCTCTGGCTCCTGCAGCGTCCCTTCGAAGCCACGGACACCTGGTCCCGGCGGGCGCTGCGGCAACGGGACCACTATCTCCATTCCTTGCGCTGTCCCGAGGGCTATACCGACCTGCCCGCCTACAAGACGGCCGTGGGCGGGCTGAACCGGGTGCTGCAGCTGGCGTCCGGAGAGACCGGCGGCCGGGTCAGCCTCGGCGATTTCAGCCATGACCGCCTCTCGCCCCATGCCAGTGCCCATCTCCTGCAGGCCGCCGATGAATGTGCGGAGAATGTATTTTATCCCTTTTTCAGCGAGCGGCTGGCCGCGCTGCTGACGGAACACTCGCCCCGCTGGATCGGTCTCTCCCTCAATTTCCTGAGCCAGGCCCTGACGACGTTTGCCATCATCGGCTGGCTGCGGAAACACTCCCCCGCCACGGGCATCCTTCTCGGCGGCGGGCTGGTCTCCTCCTGGGCCGGGCGGCCCGGCTGGCGCAATCCATTCACCGGGCTGGTGGATCACCTGGTCTGCGGTCCCGGCGAGGACGCTCTCGGTGATATTCTGCGCCTGGCCGCCACGCCGGCCGGCCCGCCTCATCCCGATTTCAGCCCCTTTATCTTCGCGGAGTACCTGGCGCCGGGGCCGGTGCTCCCCGTCAGTTCGGGCGACGGCTGTTACTGGAACCGCTGCGCCTTCTGCAGCGAGCGGACCGAGGGACGTCCCTACCTGAGCTTTTCTCCGGGCGAGACAGCGGCCGAGCTGTCTCACCTGTGCCTCCGCCACCGGCCGGTTTTGATCCACCTGCTGGACAGCGCCCTCCGGCCGGCCGTGTTGCGCGCCCTGGCCGCGGCGCCACCCGGCGCTGACTGGTACGGATTCGCCCGCCTCACCCCCGAGCTGGCCGAGCCGGATTTCTGCCGCGCCCTGCGCCGCGCCGGCTGCGGCATGCTCCAGCTGGGACTGGAATCGGGCGACCAGGCCGTGCTGGATGCCATGGGCAAGGGCATCCGCCTCGATATCGCCGCCCGCGCCCTGACAGAGCTGCACCGCGTCGGCATCGGCACCTACGTTTACCTGCTCTTCGGAACACCCTGGGAAACACTGGCCGCCGCCCGGCGGACCCTGGATTTCGTGGTCCGCCATCACGACGCCATCGATTTTGTGAACATCTCTGTCTTCAACCGGCCGCGGGGGAGTGCGGAATTGCCTGGCCTCGAAACACGGGACTTCCCCGGGATACCAGGCGGTGGCGATCTGTCCCTGTATGAGGATTTCATCCATCCCCACGGCTGGGACCGGTCCGCCGTGCGCCGCTTCCTGCAGGAGGAATTTCGGCGCCACCCGGCCGTCACCCCCATTGTCCGCCGCACGCCGCCGGTGTTCACCTCCAATCATGCACCCTTCCTGCGGCCGGCGGCCCGTCGGGCCTGATCAAAAGGGCCGGGATATAGTCCCAGGGGCTGCTTTCGTCTGAACGATCCTGGTCCTTCGCGGTCCCCATTGTTTGTGATTTTCACCTGGATTTGGTGTATAATCTCACACGATCCTGATTACGGGACGTGCAAAGTTGACCATGCGGGAAGATGGCAAGCTCGATTCATGGAAGGAGATCGCCGTCTATTTTCAACGCGGCGTGCGGACGGTCCAGCGCTGGGAGCGGGATCTCGGCCTGCCCGTTCATCGCATCTCCGGTAGCCGGAGCAAAAGCGTGTACGCCTATACCCGGGAACTTGACGCCTGGTTGCACCGGGGCGCCGCCGCCCCGACGGACGAGACCGCCGCTCCCGCCCGGGTCAACGGTCGCCCGAGATGGCCGTATCTCCTGCTGGCCGGCGCCGGGCTGGTGGCCGTGACGGCCGTCATCTTCATCCTGGCCGGGCCCCGGGGGGCGACACCGGAAATCCGACGGCTGGAGGTGCAGGGCCGCACCCTCATCGCCCGGGATGACATGGATCGGGTCATCTGGAAAGCCACCTTCGACGATCCTATCCGCACGACGGAAAATTCCTCCCCCAGCGACGGTTTTTACAATGCCGCCGCCCGTTTGATGGACCATGCGGATCTGGAACATGACGGCCGGTCCGAGGTCCTGGTGGTGACCGGTGCCATCAACCGGTGGCCCCAGCGCATCGCCAGCACTCTCCATTGCCTGGATGACCAGGGCGAAGTTCGCTGGGAATATCGTCCCGGCCGGGTCCTCACGTTCGGCCAGGAAACGCACGACGACCTGTGGACCATCCTGTTTTTCCTCCTCGCCGATGTGCTGGACGATGACCGGCCGGAAATCCTTGTGATCTCCTACCATTCCATGTCGTTTCCGTCCATGCTGAGCCTGCTGGATACCGAAGGCATAGTGCGGGGTGAATACCTTCACAGCGGCCACATCATGAATCTGACCATGGGCGATCTGGACGGCGACGCCCGGGCGGAGATCTTCGGCACCGCCATCAACAACGAGTACCGGGAGGGGATCGTCTTCGTGCTCGATCCGGCGCAGATGGACGGTGCGTCCCCCCAGACCCCGGACGGGCCGTATCACTGTATCGACGTTCCGCCGGCCCGGGAAAAGGTTTATTTGCGGCTGCCACGCGATCCTGTCAACCTGCGCATGGATAAATTCGGCCGGACCAAGTGGTTACTGTTCGACCCCGACTCCATCGTGGTCGGTGTGCCGTGCGGGTACAAGGTCGGCCCACAGAGTGGTGGATTGAATTTCTATTTTGACCGGCAGCTGATACTGCGCAAAGTCGACCTCGACAGCGGCTATCCGCTGGTCTATCGCCATCTGCATGACGAGGGCTTCCTGGCGGAGCCCTATGACCCGCAGGCCGTTTTGGCCGCTCTCGGCCCCGTTCTCTACTGGGACGGCGCGACGTGGGTCACCATCCCCACCATGGCCCGCCACCGGCGCCCATGATCCCCCCTGGCCGGGCCTGACAGACTACTGCCTTCCGGCAGAGGGCGGCTACGGACGTAGGCTGCGCCTGCCGCGCTGCAATCCCCCGCCTTCCGGCAGAAGGCGGCTACGGACGTAGGCTGCGCCTGCCGCGCTGCAATCCCCCCGCCTTCCGGCAGAAGGCGGCTAC
>JAFGRT010000133.1 GCA_016935015.1 Acidobacteriota bacterium
AGGTCGCGCAGGCCGGCGGCCACCACCGGATGGGCGGCCGGCGTCACATGCTCCTCGGCCTCGAGGCCGTAGATATCGTTGACCAGTTCCATGGCCATGGCGACGGCGGTATTGAAATGAATCCGCTCGATGTCCTCGGTGAACTTCTTCACCGTCCCGTGCCGTTTGCGGTGGAGATCCCGCAGCCGTGGATTCAGTGACGCCGTGTCATAGGTCCGCCTGTCCAGGGACCAGCGACCGTCGAACAGGCGCCACAGCCGTCCCAGGAAGCGATAAATCCCGTCCACTCCCTCCTCGTTCCATTCCATCTCCTTGTGGGGCGGTGAGGCGAACAGGGTGAAAATGCGGCCCGTATCGGCACCGTAGGTGGCGGTGATCTGGTCGATGCCCACCACGTTGCCGCGGCTTTTGCTCATGGCCACGCCGCCCAGGGTGACCATGCCCTGGGTGAACAGGCGGGCGAAAGGCTCGGCGAACGAAAGGAGGCCCGCGTCGCGCAGGGCCTTGACGAAGAAACGGGCGTACATGAGGTGCATGACGGCGTGGTTGATGCCGCCGATGTAGGTGTCCACGGGCAGCCAGGCGTTCACCTCCGGCCGGTGGAAGGGGGCATCGTCGGGCTGGCTGACATAGCGCAGGAAGTACCAGGAGCTGTCCACGAAGGTATCCATGGTGTCCACTTCGCGCCGCGCCGGACCCTGGCAGCGCGGACATGCCGTGCGCAACCACTCCGTCGCCTCGGCCAGGGGCGAGTGGCCCTGGGGGCGATAGTTATCAATGTGCGGCAGGCGCACCGGCAAATCTTCTTCGGGCACAGGCACGGTGCCGCAGGCGGCGCAATGGATCAACGGGATGGGACAGCCCCAGTAACGCTGGCGGGAGATGCACCAGTCGCGGAGACGGTAATTGACACGCCGCCGGCCGTAGCCGCCGGCCGCCATCATGTCGGCAATGCCGGCCATGGCCACCGCGGACGGCTGGCCGTCGAAGGGGGGCGAAGCGGCCATGATCCCCGGTTCCACGTAGGCGTTGGCCATGGTTTCGGCCGTCAGGGTTTCGCCCGGCGGCATGATCACCGGGACGATCTCCAACCCGTACCGGCGGGCGAAGGCGAAGTCGCGCGTGTCGTGGGCCGGCACGGCCATCACCACGCCGGTGCCGTATTCCATGAGAACATAGTTGGCCACCCAGATGGGCACCCGCTTCCCGTTCACCGGGTTGACGGCAAAACGTCCCGTGAACACACCTTCCTTCTCCGTCTCCTCCGCCGCCCGCAGGAAGCGGTCCTGGGCCAGGACGCGGTCCACGAACCGCCGCACCTCTTCCTCGCGGCCGGTCCCCCGGATCAGCTCCCGCACCAGCGGATGCTCCGGCGCCAGGACCACGTAGGTCATGCCGAAGACCGTATCCACCCGGGTGGTGAACACGCTGAAACTCCAGTCGAAGCCCTCCACGGCCAGGTCGAACTCCACCCCCTCGCTGCGGCCGATCCAGTGCTCCTGCATGGCTTTGACGCGCTCCGGCCAGTCGGGGAGCAGGGCCAGGTCGTCCAGCAGCTCCTGGGCGTAGCGGGTGATGCGGAAAAAGTACTGGGGCAGCCATTTCTGGGTGACGGGCTCACCGCACCGCTCGCAGCCGCCGGCCACCACCTGCTCGTTGGCCAGCACCGTCTGGCACCGGGCACACCAGTTGGCCAGGCTTTCGCGACGGTCCACCAGACCCATCTCATGGAATTTCAGGAAGATCCACTGCGTCCAGCGGTAATAGTCCGGCTTCGAGGTGTCCAGCTCCCGGTCCCAGTTGTAGTGGATGCCCAGCCGGTGCATGGCTTTTTTGAAGGTAGTGATGTTCTGCTGGGTCCACTGGTCGGGATGGACGTCATGCTTGATGGCGGCGTTTTCCGCCGGCAGGCCGAAGGCGTCCCAGCCCATGGGGTGAAGCACCTCGTAGCCCCGGCGGTGAAAGTAGCGGGCCAGCACGTCGCCGATGGCGTAATTGCGGGCGTGGCCCATGTGCAGGGTGCCGCTGGGGTACGGAAACATGTCGAGCACGTAATACTTCGGTTTGTCGCCGGCCGTCCGGCGCAGGCGATCCGGTTGGGCGAAAACGCTGAAGCCTTGTCGCCAGCACCGCTGCCACTTGTTCTCGATCTCCTGCGGCTGGTAATTCCTGACCATATCGTTCTCCTGTGGCTATCCTTCGCCCGGCTGCACCGTCCCTCTGCTTCCGCCAGGTGGCCTGACCCGTCGCCGGGCCGGCTGGCTCCGACGGGCCATTACAAGCATCCCCGGTACCCTGCTGCACATACAACCGCGCGCTGCGGCGCACCGGGCAGATGACTATAGGCAAGAACGGGCGGAAAGTCAAGTTCCGGACGGTGATCGGGTGGGTTGCCAGCGTTTGGGGTTCATGAAGGATCCGCTTAGCCGGAATCCAAACCCGGATATCGCCCCGGTGGCTGATCAAGGCCCCGGGAGCCTTATTTGCTCAACATTTCCCGGATTTTCTGCGCCAACTGGATGGGCCGGAACGGTTTCTGCAAGAAGGGCGCCTCCGGGTCGAGACGGACGGCCAGACCTTCGTCGTCGCGGGTATAGCCGGACATGAACAGCACCTTGACCGCCGGCCAGTGTTGCCGGATCTGGCGACCGAATTCGGGACCGCTGAGGTGGGGCATGACCACATCGGTGAGGATCAGGTCGAACGGCTCCGCCTGCAGCGAGCAGAGACGCAGGGCTTCCCCACCCGAAGGTGCGGACCAGACCCGGTAGCCCAATTGCTCCAGAATCCGTACAGCATAACGGCGCACCGCTTCATCGTCCTCGATGATCAACACCCGCTCGCTGCCGTACAACAGCCGCAGATCCGCCGCCACCGCTTGTTCGGGTGCCGTCGCCTCCATGGAGCGGGGGAATATCACTTGAAACGTAGTACCCGCCCCCGGTTCGCTGTGGACAAAGATGTGACCGTGACTCTGCCGGATGATGCCATACACCGTGGACAGACCGAGCCCGGTCCCCTTACCCGGCAGCTTGGTGGTAAAAAAGGGCTCGAAGATCCTGTGACGCACGGCATCCGTCATGCCGACGCCCGTGTCCTGAATGGTCAACACCACGTAATCTCCATGGGCGCAGCCGGGGTAATCCCCGCCGTCCTCTTCGGAAATCACCAACGGCTGGATGTCGATGTGGATCTTGCCCCCGTCGGGCATGGCATCCCGGGCATTGACCACCAGATTGAGAATAACCTGTTCCATCTGACCCGGATCCACCCGGATCCGGGCTTCGGGATCCTCCCGCCGAATGATGAGCACGATGTCCTCACCGATGGTCCGGCGCAGCATCTGTTCCATGGCCGCCACGACCATGCCCAGATCCACCACTTTCGGTTTTAGGATCTGACGACGACTGGTAGCCAGCAACTGGCGGGTGAGATTGGCGGCCCGCTCGGCGCTGCTGGAAATCTCCTGCAGGTCCGGGTAAAGGGGTGAATCTTTCGGCAGATCTGTCAGGGCCAACTCACAGGTACCGATGATGCCGGTCAGAATGTTGTTGAAATCATGGGCGATGCCGCCGGCCAGACGGCCGATGGATTCCATTTTTTGCGCCTGGATGAGCTGTTCGTTCAAGCGCCGCTCCCAGGACACGTCCCGGATGGCCCCCTGAACCGCCGGTCGGCCTTCGAACTCGATGACAGTGCCGAGGGTTTCCGCTTCGAAAAGGGATCCATTGCAACGTAAACCTTTGAATTCAAATGGCATTTCCGGAGGTTGATGGCGGTGGGGAGCCCGCAGGAATTCCTGAAAGCGGGGTCTGTCTTCTGACGCGACGAGATCCCACACCGAGATACCGGCCATGTCCCGGGGCGCGGCAAATCCGAACATCTCCGCCAGCAGCTGGTTCCCGTAACGGAAAGTTTCTTCCTGCAGAATATAGATACCCACCAGGGTGTTCTCGATAATGGAACGATATTTCTCCTCGCTTTCGCGAAGGGCTTTCTCGGCCTTCTTCTCCCGTGTGATGTCCCGCAAATGCTCGATGACCTGAACGACCGCCCCCTGGTCATTCAGGATAGGGTAACCGCGGATATCCAGCCATATATCCAACTCGGGAAAATACTTTTCGATCTGCGACGTCTTCTTGGTTTCATACACATCGGACGTGGCGCAGACATGGCACGGGTGGGTTCGCTGGATCAACTCATAGCATTTTTTCCCCACCGCCTGTTCCGGCCGCAGGCCGAGAAATCGATAGCCCGCCTCGTTGTAACGGATGATGCGGTGATTCCGGTCCTGCAAGCCCAGCACATCGGGGATGGCGTTGAAAATGGCCTCCAGCAGCTGGCTCGTCTCACGGAGATGTTCCGTCAATCGTTCCCGTTCCACCTGCTCCTGCAGCCGCCGACTGACGTCCCGGCCGATGGCGGTGAAGGCCACCGGTCGACCGTTGGTGTCACGCACCACCGAGGCGCTGACTTCCGCCAGGAATTCCGATCCGTCCTTCCGCTGGAGGCGATAGATCTGGCCCCGGGAAAGGCCATCCTTGAACGTGCGTTTCATGTTGGTGATGGCCCGTTCCCGATCGTCGGGCGATACCATGTCCATGGCGTAGGGGCAATGGGTCAGGAATTCCTCACTGGTACTGAAACCGTGCATGACCGCCGCCTCGCGATTGGCCATGAGAATGCGGCCCTCCAGGTCGGTGAGGAGGATGGCGTCGGCCGACGCCTCCACCAGGCTGCGGTAACGCTCGCGGGCTTCCTGCAGTTCGGACACAGCCCGTTTATGATCGGTGATCTCCGTCGCCACATGAAGGACATACTGCAGCCTTCCCGCCTCGTCCATCAGAGGGGAGCAGATCACCCGGTACCAACCGCCGAGAGCTTCCATCTCCATGTCGACGGTGCTCGGTCTTTCCGATTCCCGCAACTTTTCCATGGGGCAATGCGCGGCGTAATGATCGGACCCATGAAAAACTTCGCAACACTTTCGACCAATCAGTTCCTCGACCGGGATTTCGAGCACCCGGAATGCCGCATCGTTCGCCCGAACGATCCGGTGCCGGTGGTCGAGCAGCACAATGATCTGGGGCATGGAGCCGAACAGATCGCTCCAGGGTGGGCGGCCGACGGCCGGCGGGGTATCCGGTCCGGCCACGCGGACCAGGAAGCCGGCCGGTTCTCCGTCAGCGGCCGGCAGGATGTAGGCGGTGACACCGCCGTGCTGAAATCCCAGAAATGTGTCCGCGGCGTTTTCAGCGGCAGCGGCGGAAACTGCCGCGCGGAGCCGGGACAGAACCGCCGCGAAATCGGGCAACAGCTCGACCAGGGGCCGTCCCGCCAGGGAGTGGCCGTCACCGCTCAGGGCGACCACGGCGGAGGCGGTCGCCCGACGGATGACCCCACAGGAATCTGTCAGAATCAGCATCGGACCCTCCGGGGATGGTCCATCCCGGGAAAAAAGCCCTCTCTGTGACACGGTGTGCTCCTCGCGCTTACTCGTCGCCGTCGATCCGTCGAAGAATCCACCCCCACCGGCAGCAACTTCGGGTATACCTCTCAAAACAGCGAAACAATTGTTTACATTTTACCACAAGTGGGAGTGAACGACCGGTATAAAAGCGGCGGGACTCAGCGGCGGCGGCGGTATACATTGATCCGCTCCATCGCCTGCCGGGCCAGGGCGGCCGTCTCATCATCCGGATCGTGGTCCAGGGCCTCCAGCAGGTACTGGTAGGCGGCGGTGGGCTGGCCCTGTTCCAGCCGGATCAGGCCCAGCATAAGGTAGACCGGCGCCAGGGCGGGCGAGCGGGAGTGGTGCGCCAGGCAGATCCGTAACAGGCGGACGGCGGCCGCGGCATGGCCGCTGTGGATGAGTCGGCGGGCCAGGTCGACACATTCGGCCGGCGACAGTGCCGCCAGCTGCCGGCGGTCGAGTTGCCCCAGAATCTCCAGCGCCGTTTCGGGCTCGTCGTCCGCCAACGCCCGGCGAATATCCGGCAGGAAATTGTCCACCGCCACATCGCCGGTTTCCGGTGCGACCGGACGGTCCGGATGTTTCTTCCTGCGCCAGAACGGGTCGCGTCCGGTCAGCTGCCAGCCCGCACGCTCACCGATCCAGGCCACGACCAGGCCGGCGATGAAGCCGCCGATATGCGCACCGTAGGCCACCGGTGAATCCCCCCGGCTCAGGAATACGGGCAGCAGGTTGTCCACGATCAGATAGAAACCCAGCACCAGCCGCGCCGGCAGTAAAAACACGTCCAGAATGAAGGGGAAAAGGAACACGAACACCTTGACCTGGTTGCGGGGAAACAACAGGAAATAGAGCCCCAGCACGCCCGAGATGGCCCCCGATGCCCCCACCATGGGAATCATGGAGTCGCCGGCGAACATGGCGAAAGCCAGGGTGGCCACGACGCCGGTGCCCAGGTAGGTGACGAGATAGCCCAGCCGGCCGAGGCGGTGCTCGACGTTGTCGCCGTAAATCCAGAGAAAGAGCATGTTGCCGGCCAGGTGCAGGAAACCGCCGTGCAGAAACATGGCAAAGAAGAGGTCGCTGATTTGCGGAGCGGCCGGCTTGTAGCCGTAGCTGAACACGAACAGGTCATAGGCCGACAGGTGCGCCAGCACGGCCCGCAGCGGCACGCCCGCCGGCAGGGAGGGGGCGATGGTCCGCAGGTATTCCAGGAGCAGGGGATCCCGCGGATCGACACTCTGAAAGGAGAGGGGCAGGCTGATGACCAGGTAGATGAGAATGTTCGCAGCGATCAGGCTCCAATTGACCCAGGGGAAGAAATTGCGGGGATTGGGGGTGTCGCCGATGGGTAAAAACAAGAGAATCCCTCCTGGCGGATGGCGGTTTCGGTATGCGGAGATGATGCCGCCGGTTTTTCCGGTACTGATCCGATTGTAGCAGATGGGTGTCGGTTTGGGCCATCTCTTTCCGGTTGAAAAAACCGCCGGTTTGACGGCGTGCGGGGAACCCGGAGAGCGAGGTTAACGTAGGTATGATAAGATACCGGCACTTGGATACCCGCCGGTCAGGCATGCCTCGCCACCGGAGTGACCGGGTCTCGGCCGGCTGATCTCCCCCAACTGGAGGACCCATGGAACGTCTGACCTTTCCCAGTCTGATTATTATGCTGCTGTTTGCCCTGCCGCTCCCGGCCACACCAGCCGATCCACCCCTTCCCGCCCGGATCATGGCGGCGCAGATGGAAATGGCCGCCCAGCCGTTGTGGCCGGGCTATGAGCCGCTGTCCATCCCCGCCGCCATTTATGACGGCGCCCGGACATATCTCTATGGGCACCCCGCCCCGCCGACGGGTTTCACCCCCCTGGCCGACCAGCCGGAGGTCATGGTGTACGACGGCCGGCATGAAGTGATCCGGGCCAACACGTCGGTGGACCTTAACGGCGTGCGGACGGCCACCCTGATGATCAGTCCGCCCAAGAACGAGGGGCAGGAACAATCGCCGCAGGATTACGCCGCCGTAGTGTTGCACGAAAAATTCCACGTCTTCCAGGGGACCCATCATCCCGACTGGCAGGCCAACGAGGCCTCCCTCTTTGTCTACCCCGCCACCGACGCCGATCTGCTGGCCGACCGGCGGCTGGAAACGGAAGCCCTGCGACGGGCCGTCGGCAGCGAGGGCGACGCCCCAGCCGCCGCCTGGGCCCGGGCTGCCCTGGACCTGCGCCGGCAACGCTACGAAAAACTGGACGAGGCGCTGGCCACCTACGAACGGGAGACGGAGCTGGTGGAAGGCACCGCCTTTTACATCGAATACCAGGCCGCGGGCCGAGGCCCCCTGGAAGGGGCGCCCGCCGGCGGTTTCGCGCCGGCCGACGTCCGGCGACGGGCTTACTCCACCGGCCGCTGGCTGGCCCTGCTGCTCGATCGCTTCTCGCCGGAATGGAAAGCCTCGCTGGAGAAGGAAAAGGTATATCTGGATGTGCTCCTCGCCCCGGTGCTGGCCGGCAAGACCGCTGAATCCCCGGCCGATTTTTCGGCAACGGAGATGGCGGCCGCCACCCGGCAGGCTCGGGCGGACGCCGCCCAGCTGGTGACCGAGAAGATCACCCGACGCCAGGAATTTCTGGAACAGTCAGGCTACCGGATCGTGGTGGAAGCCGCTTCGCCCCTCTGGCCGGCCGGCTTCGACCCCATGAACGTGCTGGCCCTGCCCGACAACGAAGTGTTGCACAAGCGCATGCTGATGCTCAAGAACGAACACGGCTCGCTGGAGATCATGGATCACCACGCGCTGACGGCCGGCGCCGGAGCGCACCCCCTGTTCAACGGCGTCCGGCGGGTCGTCGTCACCGGACTGGCGACAGAACCGACGGTGACGGAGGAAGAAGGCACCACCCGGGTGACGGCCACCGGGTTCACGGCCACCTTCCACTGTGCCGAGGTCACCCGGGAAGGCGCGACGACACGGATCACCATTCGCTGATCCCGCGGATGAGGCCCAGGCCCGGAAAGATCGGCACCGGCCGCCAGCAGAAAGAGAAACTGACTTTCTGCATGATACCCTGCGTGTAATTTCTCTCCGCCGGCCCGGAGCAAGGCCGACCGTTACCGGCAGCGTTCCCTGCAAGACATAGCCTTCGTTTTTTATTCCAGCATTTCGTTGACGGCGAAGGAATTGACCGCAGAATAACCAGTCACAACCCGAGGAACATGATCGCCTCACGGTCGAGAATATCCCGCCAGATGAAGAGCAGCAGTAAAATCACCGCGGTCTGACAACAAAGGGCCGGCAGTCGGATAAAGACCGCCGGCCCTTTGGTATTTTGGCAGATGATCGGCTATTCCAAAGTGCGGTGGCTGTTGTTGATGTTCACCGCCGCCTCGTCGATCCCGCGGTGACTGTTGTTGATGTTCACCGCCGCTTCGTCGATCCCGCGGTGGCTGTTGTTGATGTTCACCGCCGCTTCGTTCACGCCGCGGTGGCTGTTGTTGATGTTCACCGCCGCCGCGTCATGACCGGCCAGGGCCGGGTTTGACGATGCGGACATCAGCAGCCGTAACGACAACTGACCGGTCATATCCTGCTGCGCCTGAAACAGGGAAACCAGCCGGGCCACGGTCTCCCGCAACGCCCCAAATCCATCTGAATTCGGCAAAGCCTGCAAACCGTTGGCGACCTTGGCCATGGATGAAGCCAACTGCTCCGGAGTGCTCCTGGCCCGACCCGCGTCCGCCAGGGCGGATGGAAACGCTTTCTGCCGATCGATAGCCCCTTCCAGATCCCTGCCCGGCAGGAAAGAGAGTTTGTCGGGCAGGGTCTGCACCAGCTTGTCCGCCAGCTGGGCAATATCCTGCCCCGGGGGCTGGAATGAACTGAACACCTGGCGCACGGTCGGCAATTCGACTCCGGGCACCGCCTCCTGCAGACGGCCGAGCAACTGCGGTTGTTGGGCCGGATCAAAGTGGATCATGATAACCTCCGGTAGATGTGGTATGGCAGATTATCGGTGGATACGAATAAAAGTTTACCACAAATAAAAAATCTTGTTACAAAAACGAGGATGAAGTACAAATTTTACTAAATCACCGGACATCTGTCAGGCAAACAGGAGGAAACTCCCACTGGCGGAAGGTCTTGGCGTGAACGGATGCGCGACCTATCGCACCAGGTGCAGCGTCGTCTGGCGGTCATCCAGGTAGACCACGCCGTCCGGCCGCAGCACAGCGTCCTGTTCCAGGCCGAAACGCACCACCTGGCCGTTCCACTCGGGAACGGCCAGCTTGACGTTCAGTTCGATAGCATAGCAGGTATTGGGATAGAGCGGATATTCACCCCGAACGGGAATGGCTTCCTGCCGGTCCCACAGGCCGATGAGCGGGCCGGCGCCATGGCCGTGATGTCCCAGGGGATGGGAATAGATAGAGCCGTCGATCCCCTCGGCGGCGGCCTGCTCCAGGGTCGC
>JAFGRT010000134.1 GCA_016935015.1 Acidobacteriota bacterium
CAGCGCCTCGACGGGCCGGTGCGCGGCAACGGCAAGATCATCCAGGAGCTGGAGGCCATCTTTCGTGGGGGTGGCTGGAACGTCATCAAGGTGATCTGGGGGGACAACTGGAACGAGCTGTTCGCCCGAGACGAGGAAGGGTTGCTGGCCCGACGCATGGGTGAGATCGTGGACGGCGAGTATCAGAAGTTTGTCGTGGAAGGGGGCGCCTACTTCCGCGAGCACTTTTTCGGCAAATATCCCAAGCTGCTCAAACTGGTGGAGCATCTTTCCGATGATCAGCTCAAGCGACTCCGGCTGGGCGGGCATGATCCCAACAAGGTGTATGCCGCTTATCAGGCAGCTGTGGAACATCAGGGTGCGCCCACCGTCATCCTGGCGCGCACCGTCAAAGGTTACGGACTCGGTGAGGCCGGCGAGGGGAAGAATATCACCCATCAGCAGAAAAAGCTCAACGAGGAGGAATTGCGCGAGTTCCGCGCCCGTTTCGGTATCCCGATCTCCGACGAAGAGATCGATACGGTGCCCTTCTACAAGCCGCCCGATGATTCGCCCGAAATGGAGTACCTGTACGAGCGGCGCAAGGAGCTGAACGGATACGTCCCGGCCCGGCGTGAAAAAAGTGAGCCGTTGGCGGCTCCGCCCCGCGAATTCTTCAAGGAATTCTTCGAGGGGACCGGTGACCGCGAGGTATCCACTACCATGGCCTTTGTGCGCATGTTGGCCAATCTGCTTCGCCACGACAAGCTCGGCCGACTCATCGTGCCCATCATCCCCGACGAGGCCCGCACGTTCGGCATGGAAGCCCTCTTCCGCCAGATCGGTATTTATTCCCATGTGGGGCAGCTCTACGAACCCGTCGACAAGGAAAACCTACTGTACTACAAGGAGGCCAAAGACGGCCAGATCCTGGAGGAGGGCATCACCGAGGCCGGTTCCATGTCCTCGTTCATCGCCGCCGGCACGGCCTATTCGGTGCATGGCATCAACACGATTCCCTTCTTCATTTTTTACTCCATGTTCGGTTTGCAGCGGATCGGTGATCTCATCTGGGCCGCCGGCGATATGCGGGCGCGCGGATTTCTGCTGGGCGGCACCGCCGGACGGACCACCCTGGCCGGCGAGGGTCTCCAGCACCAGGACGGCCACAGTCACCTGCTGGCCTATCCGTACCCGACGCTCATGGCCTATGATCCGGCCTATGCATTCGAGCTGGCCGTCATCATCCAGGACGGCATCCGCCGTATGTACGAGGAGCAGGAACCCATTTTCTACTACCTGACCGTCATGAACGAGAACTATCCCCAGCCGGCCATGCCTGCGGGGGTGGAGGAAGGGATCCTCAGGGGAATCTATCGATTCCGCGCCGCCGATAACGGCACAGCCAAACACCGGGCCCAGTTGATGGGGAGCGGGACCATCCTCAACCAGGTAGTGGCCGCCCAGCAGATTCTGGCGGAGAAATACGACGTGGCGGCCGATGTCTGGAGCGTGACCAGTTACAAGGAATTGCATCGTGATGCCCTCATGGCGGAGCGCTGGAACATGCTCCATCCTGACCAGAAGGCGAAGACGCCTTATGTGACGGCGGCCCTCAAGGACGCCGAAGGCGTGTTCGTGGCGGCGACGGATTATGTAAAGGCGCTCCCCGAGTCGGTGGCCCGCTGGCTGCCGGGACCCCTGTTTTCGCTGGGCACCGACGGCTTCGGCCGCAGCGACGGCCGGCATCACCTGCGCGAATTCTTCGAAGTAAACGAACGCTACATCGTGCTGGCCACCTTGTACAGTTTGGCCCGGGAAGGGAAAATCAAACCGGCGGAAGTGAAAGAAGCCATCAAGGAGCTGGACATCGATCCGGACAAGGCGGATCCCATGATCAGCTGAGCCGGTCATTCGGCGGCGTCCCGGCCCGGCGTCGGCGCCGCCTTCATACCAACGGAAGGAAAGGCATTATGTCCATTGAAGTGAAATTGCCGGAACTGGGCGAAAACATCGAATCGGGGAAAATCGTTCAGGTACTGGTGTCGTCGGGCGACACCGTGGCCAGGGAGCAACCCATCCTGGAACTGGAGACGGACAAGGCCGTCATCGAGGTGCCCTCCTCCGCCGCGGGAGTGGTGGAAGAGGTGAGGGTCCGGGAAGGTGACGACATTGAAATCGGTGCCGTGATCCTGACCTTGTCCGAAAAGGGCGAGAAAAAGGAGGCCGGCGCCAAGAAAGAATCCGCGGACGAAAAGAAGGCGGCGGCCGAAGACGATGCCCCACCGGCGGAAGAGGAGCCGGCGGCCGAGGAAAAAGAAGGGGCGAAGATAGAAGAGCGGGCCGAGGAATCCGATGAGGAAAAGGAAGATGTAACGGTAGAAGAGCCGGAAGCGGAAGGGGGAAAGGCGGAGGCCGGAACGGCGGCGCCGGTGAAGGAACGTGAGGCGCCGGCCGCGGCGGAGCCGAGCCCGCGGGGCGAAAAGCCGGACCTGGCGCGGGAGGTGGCGCCGGCGGCCCCGTCGGTGCGTCGCTTCGCCCGGGAGATCGGCATCCGGATCAACCAGGTGCCGGGGACCGGCCCGGGCGGGCGCATATCCATGGAAGACGTGAAGCGATACGCCAAAACCCTCAACGAACAGCGGACCGGCGCCAAGTGCCTCATGCAGGGTATTGAAGTGGAGCCGCTGCCCGATTTTTCCAAATGGGGCGACGTCGAGCGCCAGTCCATGAGTTCGATCCGCAAAAAAACGGCCCAGCATCTGAGCTACGCCTGGGCCACCATTCCCCACGTCACCCAATTTGACGAAGCCGATGTCACCGATCTGGAGGCCTTGCGCCGGCAGTACGGTCCCCGGGCCGAGGCCGCTGGCGGCAAGTTGACGGTGACGGCCATCCTGCTCAAGATCGTGGCGGCCGCCCTGAAGAAATTCCCCCAGTTCAATGCCAGTGTCGACATGGAGAAGCAGGAGATCGTCTACAAGAAATATGTGCACATCGGGATCGCCGTGGACACGGAGCACGGGTTGCTGGTCCCGGTGCTCCGCGACGTGGACCGAAAGAATATCTTGACCCTGTCGGCGGAGCTGGCCGAACTGTCGCGCAAGGCGCGGGCGCGCAAGCTCGCCCTGGAGGAGATGCAGGGTGGAAATTTCAGCATCTCCAACCTGGGCGGGATCGGTGGAACGGCCTTCGCCCCGGTAGTGAATTCGCCGGAAGTGGCCATCCTGGGCGTGTCCCGTGCCGCCATGAAACCGGTTTGGCGTGAAGAGAAGTTCGTGCCCCGGCTGGTGATGCCGCTGGCATTGTCGTATGATCATCGCCTCATCGACGGCGCCGATGCGGCCCGTTTCCTGCGCTGGGTGGTCGAGGCCGCGGAACAGCCGTTCCTGCTGCCCCTGGAAGGGTAGGGCCGGCAGGCAAGCGAACCGGAAAGGACATCAACCATGAACAAACGCAACGATACAACGGAACGAAAATCCACCCAGCTGGCCGTGATCGGCGCCGGACCCGGTGGCTATGCCGCGGCCTTTTTGGCGGCCGATCTGGGACTGACCGTGACCCTCATCGACACCGAGCCGGATCCGGGCGGCGTCTGCCTGTTCCGCGGCTGCATCCCGTCCAAGGCGTTGCTTCACGTCGCCAAACTGCTGGCCGAGGCCCGGGCGGCGGCGGAATGGGGCATCCGCTTCGGCGAACCGGACATCGACCTGGCCACCCTGCGAAAGTGGAAAGAGGGGGTGGTCGGCCAGCTGACCGGGGGGTTGGGCCAGCTGGCCCGGCAGCACAAGGTCGACTTCATCCAGGGACGGGCCCATTTCCGGGCCGCCCGGCAGTTGCGGATCAGCCCGGTGGAGGGAGGCGCTTTCGACCTGTCGTGCGAACACGTCATCTTGGCGACGGGGTCACGGCCGTCGCACATCCCCGGGATCGAGACGGACAGCCGGCGCATTCTCGATTCCAGCCGAGCCCTCGAATTGGAAAAGATCCCCTCCACGCTTCTCGTCGTGGGCGGCGGTTACATCGGCCTGGAGATGGGAACGGTTTACGCCGCCCTGGGCAGCCGGGTGACGGTGGTGGAGATGATGGACGGCCTATTGCCGGGAGTGGATCGTGATCTAATCAAGCCGGTCCAGAAAAGTCTGGCGGAACGTTTCGACCGCATCCTCCTCCAGGCCCGGGTGGAGAACATGGCGGAAAAACGGGACGGCCTCGAGGTGACCATTCGGCCGGAAGGGGACGACGCGGTCACCGAGCGCTTCGACGCCGTGCTGGTGGCCATCGGCCGCCGGCCCAATTCGGCGGACCTGGGTCTGGAGAATACCGGGGTCAAAACCGACGAGCGGGGTTTCATCCAGGTGAATCCGCAGCGGCGTACCCATGATCCGGCCATTTACGCCATCGGCGACGTTGCCGGCGAGCCCATGCTGGCCCACAAGGCCACCCATGAGGGGCGGGTGGCGGCGGAGGCCATTGCCGGGCACAAGACGGCGTTCGAACCCCGGGCCATACCGGCGGTGGTGTTCACCGATCCGGAGCTGGCCTGGTGCGGACTGACGGAAAACGAGGCCCGGGCACAGGATCGCCGGGTGGAGATCGTCCGGTTCCCGTGGGCGGCCTCGGGCCGCGCGCTGACCATGGGCCGCCCGGACGGCCTGACCAAGCTCCTCATCGACCCCGACACGGAACGGATCCTGGGCATGGGCGTGGTGGGGGCCGGCGCCGGCGAGCTGATCGCCGAGGGCGTTCTGGCGGTGGAAATGGCGGCCCTGGCCACCGATCTGAAGCTCAGCATCCACCCCCATCCGACCCTGTCGGAGACGGTCATGGAAGCGGCCGAAATGCTCTTCGGCCAGAGCACCCACGTCTATCGGCCCAGGCGCCGGCGCTGAGCCGGCCGGCACATTGCACGAAGGACCCGGATATCACGGAAGTCCCGTGTCTGAACCGTGTCCGGCACCCGGCTTTTCAAGGAAGATGCAGGTGGGGGGATCAGGGGCAGGGAGACGTTACCCGTCTCTCTGCGGCGGGGGCTAAAATTTGCCGGATGCCCGCATGACGGCTTTCTGCAACTCGTCCCATGCCTTTTCCACGCCGTCTTTCAGTTCCAGCCAGGCGGATTCACCGGAGTTTTTGATTTGTGCGATCTTCTCATCCAGATTCTCGCGTTTCTTTTCCAGGACCCGGATCTGTTGTTGAAGATCGGCTTTTACGGAATTTTCGCTTTCCTCGTATTTCTGTTGCAGTCGCAGCAATTGTTCATCCAGTTCCTGCAAACGCTGTTCAATTTTTTGTAAAAATTCGTGTCTCATGGTTATTTTTTCCTCCTGTTCCATAGGTTGCCGGAGGGCGTCGGACACCATACCGTCCAGACCGGTGGCAAACATTTACTGATCAGCCGGTTGGACGGCCCCCCCCGAAATCCTTTCCGGACGGTCCCCGCTCGATTATTCGTCGCGGGGCGAATCTTTGTCCGGAGAAGGGATGGACTCCCTGAGCTCCGTTAGGGCGTCCCTGATCTTGCGGTACGTCTCTGCCAGGCGCTGCTCCGTTTCCTGCAGCGCCCGGCTATCCTGTGGGTCCAGGTTGCGTAACCGCTGTTGCAGTGTTTCCAGTTCCTGTTCGAGATCGGTGAGGAGACGCGCCGTCTCCTGACGCCGTTCCTGATCCAGCTGCTTCAGGTCCTCACGGATTTGCGCCATATCTTCTTCCAATTCCGTAAACTGTTGGGTAAACGCCTGCTGAACTTCTTCCTTTTTCTGATCGATGTACGCTTGGTTGTTCTCCACCATTTCCTGGATTTCCTTCTGAATGCGCCGGCTGCTCTCGTCGGCCGGTTCGGAGCAACCGGCCAGAAGCAGGGCACCAAGGGTCAACAGGACAATGGCGATAGGCACGTTCATCTGGAACCTCCTTGTCGGTCGAGGATCGATATTCCTCGACAGTGTAATCGATTGCCCCTAGCTTCATCAAGGCCCGTGTATCTCCGGCTTCTGCGGATCAACCTGAAGGAGCGTTCTGCCCGCTGTCCCGGCGGCGTGACACCCGGGCTATTGCCGGCCCGGCCGGGAATAGATGTCGATCATGCGGCTCAGAACGGCCGCCAACTGATGCCACTCGGAATCAAAATCCGTCACATAACGTGGCCGCAGACGGTGGGCCAGGTGCAGTGTTTCCTGCTCTCTGTCCGGTAGTATGATCACCACGCGATGAGGATGTAACAGGCGAGTAAGGGGCAATACTTTTCTGAGCATATCAATTTCTGGAAACGCCAGCAGGATGAGATCGGGTTTGTCGCTGAGCTGATGCAACCGCTGGGACAATTTCTTCACGCTCCGCAAGTGTTCGATAGTGTGGCCGGGATGTTTTCGCTGCAGGGTGTCCCGTAATCGCTCCATGTCGTCATTCGCTTTCGGCATCAGAAAAAATATGTTCATGTTATCTCTCCTGGCGGAGTTTATCGCCGCCATTTCGGGTGTTAAGATGGGTTATGTTACAAATTCCATGCCAGATCAGCCGGTAAAAGAAGCATACGGGTTCGGCAGGATCGAACCGTAGTTGTGCATCTCGCCTGTGGTGTCAAAAGGGTGGTTGATCCGGAAAATCAGGAAACGGTCCTGAAGGGCCGGACGAGTCCTGCCGGTCGGGATGAGATGACCGGGTATTCAGCGGGGGATGGGGACGTCGTATCGCTTCAGGAGGGCGTAGAGCCGGGAGCGGGAAAGGCCGGAAATGCGGCTGGCCTGTTTCATGTCTCCCTGGGTCAGTTGCATGAGATCCGCCAGATAGTTGCTCTCCAATTCGCTGATGGCGGCGTCGCGCAGATCCGGCAGGGGGGGCAGGACGGGTTCGGTTTTAGGATCTGGCCGGGCCGGGGGAGTGGGTTCCGCGTCGCTCGCTTCGATGGCTTCCACCGCCAGATTGACCCGGATATCAGTGGGCAGATGAATCGGGAAGAGGACCGGTTCCTCCTGGGCGGCCGTGATGGCCCGGTCGATGGCGTTGAGCAGCTCGCGGACGTTCCCGGGCCACTCGTAGCGTCTCAGGGTGTTGAAAAAATCGGACGAAAACTCCTTGGGCGGGACTCCGGCATTGCGGTGAAGACTGGCGATGTGATAACGGACGATCTCCTCGATATCCTCCGGGTGCTGCCGCAATGGCGGCAAAATGATTTTCATCGTCTGCAGCCGGAACAGCAGGTCCACCCGGAATGTGCCCTTCTCCACCGACTCCGCCAGATTGCGGTTGGTGGCGGCGATCACGCGGAAATTGCTGGATTCCTCATGACGGGAACCCACCGGGCGAAAACGGCCTTCCTGGAGTACCCGCAGGAACGATTTCTGGACGGCCAGGGGCAGTTCGCCCACCTCGTCTAGAAACAGGGTGCCGCCGTCGGCCTGCTTGATCAGGCCGGTCTTCGATTTCGTGGCGCCGGTGAACGATCCCCGTTCATGCCCGAACAGGGTGCTCTCCACCAGGGTTTCGGGCAGGGCGGCACAGTCCACCACCACGTAGTTCCGGTCGGCGCGGGCGCTGTTCTGGTGAATGCCCCAGGCGAACAGCTCCTTGCCCGTCCCGGTCTCGCCCTCGATGAGGACACTGACGTCACTCCGGGCCGCTTTTTCGGCCATTTCCAGGCAGTTCAGCAGCGGGCGGCTGCTGCCCCGGATGTGCTCGAAGTTGCGGCGGTCCAGGCGCGGCTGTTCGGCTGCGATCCGGCATTTTTCCCGGTACCGGAGAATCCGGAGCAGGGCCAGCAGCAGGACTTTGCTGGAAGACGGTGTTTCGACGTAGTCCCAGGCGCCCTGGCGGATGGCGGTCTCGGCCAGGGCCGGATCCGGATCGTCGCTCATAATAATGACTTCCGGTGAAGAGGGGGCGGTCTGGAGTGACTGGATGATCTCCAGACCGCTGCCCTCGGGCATGCGGTCTTTCACGAAGACGACGTCCAGAGGTTCATGTTCGGCGTAATGAAGGGCCATACCCAGGGAAGGGGAATGAAGAACACGGTGCTTCTCCGCTTCGAAGGTTTCCTTGATCCGGTGGGTGGATGACGGATTACTGTCGATGATCAGGATAACGGCCATGGCCTCACTCCCACGGTTTTCCACCGCCGGCCTGACTCGTGATGGGACAACATTCCATTCTGCCCAGATGTCTTTCATGTCGATCGAGAGCAGCCAGTAACTTCGAGTCGACTGGATCGTATTATATCGCGGCGGCGGGGATCGCGACAAGGCTAAAGTCCGGGAAGGGCCGGCCGGTTTGTTCGATGGCCCTTGTCGTTTGTGGCCGTCCTTTCCTGCCGCCCGGGACGCTTTCCCGTGCCGCCGGATTCCGCCAAATTCCCACTGCCGTCGGGGCAATCCTCCGTCCGGCACGACCGGTGGGCGCCCCGCCCGGCACCGGTGGTGGCGCACCCCTCCGACTGCCGTTGGCATGGGTCTTGCGATATATGCAGTGGGGAAATCGCCGGGGCCGGTCGGCGCGGAAGCAACCAGGTTGAAAGGGTGCCCGGTACCCCCGATGATGAATGTGAGGAGGTAAGAAACATGCTCAGAAGCTTGAGCGAATTGTTCGGTTACGATATGACGGCTGTCGACGGAAAGGCGGGCAAAGTGGATGATTTTTATTTCGACGGCTTGTCCTGGGTGATCCGTTACGTGGTCATGGATACGGGCAGCTGGCTGACAGGACGGAAGGTGCTGGTCGCCCCGGAGGCGCTGGAGCAGCCTGACTGGGAGTTCCGGCGGATTCCCTCCCGGCTGAGTCAGAAACAGATTGAACAGAGCCCATCTGTGGAGCTCGACAAACCGGTTTCCCGTCAGAAAGAGGAAGAGGTGCTGCGCCATTTCGGCTGGAACTTTTACTGGAATATGGCCGATCCTTTCTTTCCGGGGCACGCCGTCCGAACCATACCCGTTCTTCGGGAACTGGAAAAGGAACAGGCGCAGAAGGCACCCGAGCATGATCCGCATCTGCGCAGTGCCGACGAGGTCATGGGATATCACATCGCCGCCGTGGACGATGACATCGGCCACCTGGCAGACCTGATCATCGAGGACGAATTCTGGCTGGTCCGCTACCTGGTAGTGGACACCAAAAACTGGCTGCCCTTCAGCAAGAAAGTGCTGGTATCCCTGGACTGGGTCGAGGGGGTTATTTACGATAAACAAAGGATCAAGGTCAGTGTCACCCGTGAGAAAATCGAGAATTCACCCGAATACGATCCGTCCACGCCGGTCAACAGGGCCTATGAGATCCGCCTGTACGATTTTCACGGCCGGCCGAAGTACTGGCTGTAATCCGGCCATTCCCGTCCGTTCCCCGGGCACATCTCCAGGAAGGAACAGAGCGTCATGGATTTCAAAATGCCACCCCATCGCACCAATCACGGCGGGCGCATCCGCCGCGTCGGCTACGAGCTGGAGTACACCGGTATCAGCCTCGAAGATACAGCGAAAATCGTGCGGCATGTGGTCGGCGGCCACGTGGAGCAGGAAAGCACGTTCGTCTACCACATTCCGGGTTACCGCTGGGGCGAGTTCCGGGTGGAGATCGACCTGACGCTGCTCAAGGACAAACAGTACGCCAAGTATCTGGAGATCGTGGGTATCGATATGGACGGTCTCTCCTTCAAGGAGGACATGGAAAAGATGCTGGCTACTCTGGCGGCCACGGTGGTCCCGTGCGAGATCGTGTCGCCGCCCATTCCCCTCCCCCAGATGTCTGTGCTGGACAATGTGCGCGCTGCCTTGCGCGCCCATGATGCCCGAGGGACCAAGGCCTCCATTTTCTATGCCTTCGGATTGCACATCAATCCCGAAGTCCCTTCCCTGAAGGTCCAGTCGTTGCTACAGCATCTGCAGGCCTTCCTCGTCTCGTATCCCCGCCTGCTGCAGGACGGCGAAACGGACTGGACCCGGCGCCTGGTCCCCTTCATCAATGAATTCCCGGCGGAGTATGTCCAGCAGGTGCTGGAGCCGGACTATAGGCCCGACATGGCCCGGTTCATGGATGATTACCTGGCCGCCAATCCCACCCGTAACCGGCCGCTGGACATGCTTTCCGTGTTCGCCTTCATCGATCGGGAGAGAGTGGTGGCCGCCCTGGAGGATGAGGCGGAGCTGGTCCAGCCACGGCCGACGTTTCATTATCGCCTGCCCAACAGCCGCGTCAACGAACCCGACTGGACCATCGCCGAGGAATGGAACCGCTGGGTCGAACTGGAAATCCTGGCCCATTGTCCGGCCCGCCTGGAAAGGCGAATCGCCGAATATGCATGACGCACCGACTGTCGCCGTTTCCAAAGAGAATTCCGACCGGGCGGGAACCATGAAAAGAAGTCTGGCGGTGGGCAAACCGCGCATCGGGGTCACCGGGCCGGCGCGGGGGGGCTTTGCCGCCTGGCTGTTTACCTGGCTGGCCGTTCGCCGCGCCGGTGGCAAGGCGGTCCGGATGCGCCCCCAGCAGGACATACCCGCCGCTCGGTTCCACGGCCTTATCCTGGGCGGCGGCGCAGACGTCAATCCGGAACTCCGGCGCAACTGGGTCCGGGCAACGGTGGACTACATGCGGGAGAGCACGCGCTCCTGGCCGCGCCGTATCCTTGACGTGTTGCTGTACCCGCTGGTGACCATTATTCGCGCCCTGGGTGGCGTCAAGCGTGAGGAATCCTTCGACGCGCGGCGCGATCATTTCGAGCGCCGGATCCTGCAGCACGCCCTGAAGCAAAGTCTGCCCGTCCTGGGGATCTGTCGCGGGGCCCAGCTTGTCAATATCATGCTTGGCGGAACACTCCATTCGGACATCCAGGATTTCTACGGCGAAATGCCGCTGCCCCATACGGTGCTACCCCGCCGGTTCATCCGCATCGATGCGGGCAGCCGGCTGCATCAGGTGCTTCAGGCGGAACGGTGCCGGGTGAACGCCCTGCATCACCAGTCCATCCGACAGCCGGGCCGAGGGTTGACCATCGTCGCTTGCAACGAGAGCGGCGTGGCACAGGCAGTGGAACACAGCAAGAAACCGTTTCTCATCGGAGTGCAATGGCATCCCGAGTATTTGCCCCAGTTGTGGCGGCAGCAGGAGATATTCCGCTCCCTGGTCGCGGAGGCAGAGCGGAAAATGCACCAGCCCGAGGGCAGTGTCCTTTTCCGGTCCTGAAAACGATGGGTGGGGGCTTACCCGCCGAGTGTACCGGGTGATCCCTTGAACGGTCCGACGATATCGGTGGTGATCCAGCCGCCGTAAAATCCGTCGGGTTGCGGCTGTACCTGCTCACCGTCGACGGTGCAGGCGTCCATGGGGCCCGCGAATAAGGCCACGTGATTCCGGAGGGGAGCAAAGTCCGGCACCGGATCGGGGTAAGACCAGGCCGCCCTTTCGGCCCGGCGGCCCTTCACCACCACGGAGAAATAACGGGCCCGGCCCTTCCATTCACAAAATGAGAACCCGGCCGCCTCAGCCAGGCACTCCATTTGGATGTCCGCCGGCGGAATGGTGCAGACCGGCGGATGGCTGCTCTCCAGCACCCGCCAGGCGCGCCGGGTGTCGGTGATGACCGTGCCGTTCTACATGATGCGGATGTGCCGGTCTGTCCGCTCGAACCGCGGCGGGCGCGGATCATCCCAGACCGATTCCCGGCCGGGGGTGAAACGCGTGGGTTGTCTGGTCATGATGCTGCCTCTTGCCCTGTGTTAAAACCAATTGCGACTGACGGTTCCCCGGAGATTGTGCCGACCGCCTGGTTTAAGGCACATGCATGGATGCATGCCGGCTGCTATCAGTCTCGGGCTTTTGTCGGGAGAGTATGACATGTTGGCCCGGGGAAGATGATGTTTTTCCCATCCGTTCTTAGATATTTAGGGGATACCGAACGGAAAAAACGAAATAAACTGAAAGCACTTAACCGAAATCATGAGGTGATCTGAAATGGAAAGCGATCGAATCAGCCACGGGTTGGCGTCTCGGATATTCCTGTCGGTGATGATGTGTGTATTACCGGCCGCCGGCATGGCCATTGGCGCCAAAGATCTTGTCATCACGGACGTCTGGACGGAGAACGGGGGTGTGTACTACCAGATCCGCAATCTGGGGGACGAGATAGTGCCGGCCGGGCATGGCACGGCGCTATGGCTGGATGGCATGCCGTCCGGCAAGGATACGATCGACGTTAACATGAGGCCAGGTGGACGGCTGAGACGATCCTTCCCCCATCTCGGTTGGCAGTGTTCTCCCCTGGACGATAAAGTGGATGTTGTGGCCGACGTAGATAACATCATCAAGGAGTCGGACGAATCGAACAACGTACGCACGGAGTTCTGGTACTGCGACACGGCGGCGCCGGTCATTCTGGACGGGCCGACGGTTAGCGACATCACCACCACTTCAGCGCGGATCCGCTGGGCCACAGACGAGGATTGTGACAGTGAAGTCTTCTATAGCCGGTTCGCCCGGCAGTGGGAGCAGAGCCAGTCGCATCCATCCATGAGCAAGGATCACGATATCGTTCTCAGCGGCCTGGCACCGGGAACCACGTATCATTTTTACGTCCGGTCTACGGATGAAAGCACCAACACTCTCACCAGCGCGGTCCACTATTTCACTACGCTGCCGGGCAGCGCCGGCGGCGATCTGTCCATCGCCGTTCTGGCGGCTGCGGGCGACAAGCTCCCCCTGGAGTTCTTCGGCGAGTCCAAGGACAACGACGAAGTGGACCGGATGGAGTTTATTATCGATGGCCAGTTGGCGGAAACAGACTACAGCGCGCCTTTTCGCTGCATGCTGGACCCCGTGGACCTGGGGATGACCGTGGCACAATACGCCGCCGGCCCCTCCATTATGGCCCGGGCCCGCAGCCTCGCTGGGCTGATGGCCAACCAGACCATCTATATGGACATCAGCGACTGGATCTGTTTTCCGGTGGAATTCGATTTTCAATCACCCCGTGACGACGACGAAATCATCCTGACCTCGGGCAGCACGGTACCGCCCGGCACCTTGCTCCGTTTCAGCGTTTTTGCCAGCGAAACCCAGTGGGAGGAGCGGGAAACGCGCTGGGGGACCTTTGTCAGCGGTACCGACGTGGAGTGCATCGAGGTGTATCTCGATGACGATCCGGTCCCCATCCTGACGGAGACGGAAACCCAGTCGCTGAACGAGGACTGGGACGCCGGCGGCCTGGGTGTGGGTGTGCACCAGTTCAAGGTGAAGGCCTACGCCCACGACTGCGCCCTGGCGGCCACACGGACGCACACCATGACCGTCCGGGAGTACGAGCCGCGACTGGAAATCGTCCATCGGCGGGTGATCGCCTCAGCGGAGGGCAATTCGTTCACGGTGCGGATCCGCCTGCGCAATCTCTACATGGGGACGGTGACGCTGGATGGTCTGCATGACAACCTGGTGGGCTTCCAGGTCATCGAGGAAAGCCGGCCCGATTATGAAGTCGAACCGAACTACCGTTGGAACGGCAAGGACACCAACCTCTACATTCGTTTCCGTGACGGCGTCACCCTGAATTTCATGCAGGAGATTGACGTGGAATACACCGTCGTGCCAGTGCTCTACATGGGCTTCGAGGATTACCGGGTCGGCGCGGATCCTATGAGTGTAGTGTTCGATGATCCTGCCGGGCGCCTGGCGATAGAGGAGGCTCTGCTCACGCGCGAGGGCTTGACGTTTCGAGAAGAAGTGCGTGATGCCTGTGCCGTAGTCGACTACCTGCTGGTGACGAATCCGCGTTCCTTATTCGGCATATACGGCCAAGACGATGTCAACCGGTTGCTCAGCAAGATGGCCGAGCTGGCCGTGCTGCGGCAGGGGGTGCTGGGTTACATCAACACGTTCACTACCATCCCGGCCACGTTCGGCGCTACTGACAAGCTGGCCGTGGGCGATGTGCTGCCGTATGACGTCCATGCCGGTGGTGAAATTGTCATGCTGGAAAAAGAGGATGACAAGGTCAAGATCTATGGAGGAGATAAACATCTGAAATCATTTACATTCGAAGATTGCCACGCCAATGACCGGGTGGCGGTGGGCGAGTTCTGGGACCTGTCCGATCCGGGTGGCTTTCCCATCATCGAGGACGAGATCGCCGTGGTGGATGGGTACGACGCCAACGAGGGCGAGGTTTATGTCTACCAGTACCGGCCGGATTCGAATGATTTCACCCGCAAGGCCTTTTTCTCCAGCTCGTTCAACAGCGGAGACGGTTTCGCGGAAGGGAACATCGCCGTTTCCGGTTCCAACGACTCGGAGATGGAAATCCTGGTGGCCAATCACGAAAACGGGCAGGTCCATGTGTATGACCGGTCGGGTGCTACCTGGAGCTGGGTTCGAACGTTTTATACCGGATTCGGTGCCGGTGATGAGTTCGCGGTTGGCGATGTGGTGGTCGGTGGAATGGGGGATGAGGTGGTCATCGCCGACATCGACGACGACCTGATCCATATCTACACGGCCGACGGCGATCATTATTCCTTTACCTGGGAATTGCACCCCGGTGACCAGATCCGGGTGGCCGACGCGGGCAGCGGGTCTTGGGGCGAGATCATTATTTTTGAAGTGGATCGTGACCGAATTCGACAGGTCGCCTGCAGCACTGTGGATGGCGTGTTCAGTCACAGCTTGGTAGTTTCCTGGGATTATTCCCTGCACGAAAACGACGATTTTGCCGCCGGTGATTTTTTCCGGATCGGTGACGACGAGATCGTGGTGGGGCATGGCGCCGCTGGCGGTGGTCATGCCGAGGCGGACATGGATGTGCTGAGCGGCGTGGGCGATTCGGCGCTGAGCCGTTACATCCTCGATGATCTGCTGGACGAAGGAGGCGATTGGGCCGACATGCTGGACCCGGACTGGGCGACGAACGGCTACTTGCTAATCGTCGGCGAAAACCAGATCGTTCCGGCTTTCAGTCGCCAGTTCCACCTGCGCTACAGCGATCCGTTCATCCGGACCACCGACGCCTATTACGCCGCCACCGACGATGATATCTATTACCCCGATCTGGCCGTGGGCCGAATCATCGGTAACACCATCAGCCAGCTCATCCGGCCGATCCAGGCCAGCATCGACGTGGCCACGGGCGTCTGCACCCTGCGCAATGCCTTCGGCGCTGTGGCCAGCGGGGCCGCCACCGGGGCCAGCGGTACGTCCGATGAAATCGACTTCGTACCCGAGCGGCAGGGGATCGCCGATCGCCTGGAAGACCGGGGCGTGACAGTGGTGGAGATGCACGAACCGACCGTGGAGCATTTCTTCGATATGGTCAACTACCGCGATTTCATTCACATGGCCGGTCACGGCAGCGCGGGCAGCTGGGATGTGATTGAATGGTCGCACGTGGACGACCGGTTTGACTCGGGAACAACCCGACCCCTGGTCTACGGCAGTTCGTGCAACACGGGCAAGTATTTCACCGGTTACTGTTTGGCCGAGTCCTTTCTCAATCATGGCGCCGGTGCCTACGTGGGCGCCACTAATGTGGGCTATAGTCCCTATCACAAGTGGCTGGCGACCCGCTTCTATGACCGGCTGGAGGATGGCTCAACCCTGGGTGTATCCCTGAAAAATGCCAAGCGGAACCTCATCGGCGCCGGCGACTATGACTACGAACGTGATTACTGCGGCTACAACGCCACGGTGTTCCACTATTTCGGGGACCCGAAACTGGATGTGGACTGGACGGCCAAGCGGAACACCACTATCGGCGGTGAAGCGAAGGCGCGACAGCCCCTGGAATTCCAGGGTCCGCTGGCTGAACTGAACGTGACGGTACCCGATTACACCGTCACCCGCAGCGATGGCGTGGACTACGTCACCATCCCCGGCGGCGGCGCCTACATGGAGCCCGATCACTATCTGGTTCCCTCCTATACGGTCTGGGTTCACTACGGGGCCGAGGAAAGGGTGCACAGCGTGGAACTGAGCGAACAGAGCCAGCCGCTGGCCGATGACAACCTGATCCTGCCGGTGGTGGATGAGCGGGAGCCGGGGGGCGTCGGACGGAGTGCGGCCAAGGCCCCGGCCGGTGATGAGTGGTGGCCCCGGCGGGATTTCGACTGGACGGTGGTGGACGAGCCGGGCGGCAAGTCCACCCTGGTCATCACCATCTATCCTTTCTTTTATAACGGCAACACCCTGGAGGCCATCTTTCACAAGGAGTACAAGTTCACCGTGTCCTCCCACACCCCGACGGCGAAAATACGGCGACTGTCGCCGGAAAGGCAGGCGTGGGACCTGGGTGATACGGTCCGAGTGGAGATGTTTCTCAAGACAGATGACCAAGGCGAGGGGAAGGATATCCTGGCCGAGGCGGTGATTCTGGACACCGGAACCGTTCCGGTGGCCGGCCTGCCTCTGCGCACACTGTACGCGTTGCGCGGCCTGGGTTCCTGCGCCTTCGACTGGGATACCACCGGCGCCGAACCCGGTGACTACCGGCTGGTGGTCACCCTGCGCGATACGGCGGGGAATGAACTGGACAAGCATTCGTGCGCCTTCAGCGTCGGCTCCATCCGGGGGGTGATCAGCAAATTCACCGCGACACCGGCCTGTTTCCTGGAAGGCGATCTGGTGATGTTCAGCGCCGGGTTCACCAACGAGGGGGATGCGGCTGTCACCGGCACCCTCGTGGTGGAGGTCCAGCATGAATCGGGGGTGCCGATGGTGGAGCGACGGGTCGATTTTGCCGATCTGGCACCCGGGGCAACCGCCAAGCTGCTGGACACCTGGACAGCGTGGGTCAACCGTCCGGAATGCCATCTGGTGGCCTATGCCCTGTACGAAGGCAAAGCCACGGATCTGGTGATTCTGTCGCCGCAGCCGACGGGCGACCTGAACCTGGATGGTCGAGTCAGTTTGCTGGACCTGGTGGTGCTGCTCAATTTTCTGAACGGCGGTCCGGTGCCCGGCGGCGAGGTGTTCACCGCCTGCGAGCCGACGGCCGACCTCAATGCGGATAAGGAAGTGGACATCGCCGATGCGGTGGCTCTGGCATATTATCTGGTCGGGAACTGATACACAGAGAGGGGCGAGCCACTCGCCCGATAGGGAGGGCGGCTCCTGTTCTTGTCCGATTATCCCCATCGGTCAGTACGCCCCCCCCCGGGGGGGGGGGGGGGGCCC
>JAFGRT010000135.1 GCA_016935015.1 Acidobacteriota bacterium
CCGGTGCGCTCACCTCTCCAATCGTCTCGAAGACTTCTGGGCACAACAGGCCTCCGCTTAAAAACCCTCTTTTATGTCGCAGGCCCCTCCACGACCCGACCCCGACGCACCGCGAACGGGATTGACATCCAATTTCCTCTTTCGTCCGCAGCATTGATGTGATAAAGATATCTCATTCTAGGTAGACGATTTCCCGGTATCGCTACCGGCACTGATTCGCCATAAGGAAAACCTCATGAAAATCGCCCTGGCCCAGATCAACACCATCGTCGGTGATTTCACCGGCAACCTCGCGGTGGCGCGGCGAATTCTGACGGAAGCCCGACAGGCCGGTGCTGAACTGGTCGTATTCCCCGAGCTCACTTTCGCCGGCTATCCGCCTCAGGATTTGCTGGAGAAACAGTCTTTTTTCGAAAAGAATCTGGACGCCCTGCATTCTTTTCGGCGCGACGTAAAGGGCCTGGCCGCCGTCATCGGTTATCTGGATCGCAATCCCCACAGCTACGGCAAGCCGCTCTTCAATTCCGCGGCCCTACTGGAAGACGGTGAAATCCGTCAGGTCACCCACAAATGCCTGCTCCCTTCCTACGACGTCTTCGACGAAGCCCGGTATTTCGAACCCTGTGCGCAGACCCATGGCCTGTTCGATTTTCAGGGCGGGAAGATCGGTGTGACCATATGCGAAGACTTCTGGAATGATGCCGACATGTTTCCCCACCGCCTGTACAGGTACGACCCGGTGGCGGAGCTGGCCCGCCACGAACCGGCGCTGTTTATCAATATCAACGCCTCTCCCTTTTCCCTCGGCAAGCCGTTGTTCCGCGAAAAGTTACTGACCCATGCCGCCCGGAAATACAACACTCCTGTCATCATGGTTAACCAGGTGGGCGGCTACGACGAAATTATCTTTGACGGCAACAGTCTCGCCGTCGACGACACCGGGAAGGTAATCGCCCGTTGTCCTGAATTTGCCGAAGAACTGAAGGTGGTGGATCTGTCCCGTTCCAACAGCGCCGTGCCCTACGAATCCCCCCCACTTGCTGAACAAATCTTCCGCGCCTTGCGATTGGGTATTCATGACTATTCCCGCAAGTGCGGTTTTCGGAAGGCGGTGATCGGCCTCAGCGGCGGCATCGATTCCGCCCTGGTGGCCTGTCTCGCCGCCGATGCTCTCGGACCGCAGAACATCCTCGGAGTGGCCATGCCCTCCATGTTCAATTCGCCGGAATCCGTCGAAGATGCCCGCCGCCTGGCAGAAAACCTGGGGATCCGCTTCCAGGTGATTCCAATCCGGGAAATTTACGACGTCTACATCCAGGATCTGGCCTCGGCCTTCGAGAATCGGCCGTTCGACGCCACCGAAGAGAATCTGCAGGCTCGCATTCGGGGCAATATCCTGATGGCGCTATCCAACAAGTTCGGGTATCTTCTGCTCAGCACCGGCAACAAATCGGAGCTGGCCGTGGGATATTCCACCCTGTACGGTGACATGTGCGGCGGGCTGGCCGTGATTGCCGATTTGCTGAAGACCCAGGTTTATGAAGTCAGCCACTGGATCAACCGGCAACAGGAAATCATCCCCCGCTCCACCCTGACCAAACCCCCCTCCGCCGAACTGCGCCCTAACCAGAAGGATCAGGATGACCTGCCGCCGTATGAAGTGCTGGATGACATCCTGTCGCTGTATATCGAGGAACAGCTCTCCCTGGCCGCCATCGTCGGCCGGGGGTTTGATCCGGCTTTGGTGCGGCGAATCATCACCATGGTGGATCGGAACGAATACAAACGTCGCCAGGCTCCGCCCTGTCTCAGGATCACCGGCAAGGCCTTCGGATTGGGCCGTCGGTTTCCCATCGTCCAGAAATTTCAATACTGAGTCGCCACCAAAATCGACCCGTTATCACACGGTGTCATCCTGTTCAGCCTTCCGGCATGCAAAAGTTTCCCTTCCCCCAGCTGACGTTTGGCCGGAGAACGACTTTGATGTAGAATTGGATTGATGATCCAATTAATCCCGGATAGCATGCTTCCTATCGGCGCGGCGTCTGTCTTTCACTGGACTGACATGCTGGTATTTCTGACACTAATCTTCCTGGCCGTGATCCTCTATTTTCTAAGTGTGCATTTCCCTTCGGTGCGTCGGATCATTATGCGTGCGGCCTATATCGGTCTGCGGCCCATCATCTGGATTTCACGAGCCATGGACTCACTGGTACGACTGTTCCAGCGACCGCGGTGGCATATCACCGGCCGCTGCCTCACATGCGGGCAATGCTGTCACCTGCTGGCCATGGGTCTCTCGCCTTTCCTGGTACGCCGGCCCTACCTGCAGGACATCATCCGCTGGTACTATGAGATCAACTATGGATTCCATTTCGAAGGCCTGGCCGAGGGCCGCTGGATGCTGTTTTGCTGCCCCCATCTCGACCGGAAGAACCATTGCCGCATCTATCGCCGTCGCCCGCGTATCTGCCGGGAATATCCTTCACCCTATCAGGCGACCCGTCCGGATGTTCCGCCGCTGTGCGGCTACCAGGTCCATGCTTCGATACAAAATCAAGTCGACCCACTCATGCCCGGAGCAGGGAGGCGTTCACCATGAAGCAGACATGCACTCTCGAGGAGATCGCCATCCTTTTGAATGAGTTGTATGACGGTCTGTCCGGTCACGGGATTAGTCTCGCCGAGATGAATGCCGTCTGGGCTCGGGGCGCCAGCCCCCTGTACGGTGAACTCACCCCGGCCGGCGTCGACCGGCTCGGCGGAGCCATCACTCCGCCACTGGGCCTGGATGATGTTTTCTACGATCTGGGCAGCGGCATCGGCAAAATCTGTGTGCAGCTCTGTTTGGGCTCCTCCGTCGGCCGGGTCGTCGGGATCGAGCTGTCGGCCAGCCGACACCGGCAGGCCCGTCAGGTTCATGACAATCTCCGGCGGATGGATCTACCGCTCTTCGAGACAAGCCGGTTGGAATTTGTCCAGGATGATTTTCTGGGCTGCACAATGGCCGATGCGACAGTAATTTATCTTTGTTCATTGAGCTATAGTGAAACCCTCATGAAGGCACTGGCCCGGAAAATCAATATCGAATGCTCCCGCTTGCGCCTGGTGATCGCCGCCACGAGGTTTGCCGAGCTGGAGTGGAAGACCCCGCCTCGGCGGATACTCCTGGCGAGCACATGGAGTGACTCAGTGCCGTTTTTCTATTACACCCGGGAGATCGCCGGGCCGCCATAATTCCCGGCATCCGGATCGAACCGGGGGAGTGAAAATAACGTCAATCACCTAAACTGCGGTAATGTCAAAACAGAACGATAAACACCGCAGGGAGGGAGTCATGAAAAAACTGGCCTTGTTCATGTTTCTGGCCGGCACCTGCACCATGCTCGCCACTGCCCAGGCTCGCTGGTATTCGTTCCATCCCCGGGTGGAAATCTTCGGACATCTGGGTTCCCAGTCACTTTTTGAGGACTTCTACCGGACCACCGAACTCGATTACGGCGCCGCCATCGGCGTCTACATTACCGACAACGCCGAAGTGGAATTCGACTTCAGTTACGCCTCGGGTTTTGAGCAACGGGTATCCATTTCCGATGGAGGCTCTGGTTTTTATCTCGCGGAAATTTCCCGCAAACATTACTGGACCGAGGTGAACTTTCTGTATCATTACGTCAGTGACGGCCCTTTTCGGCCTTATCTTCTCGGCGGAGTGGGCAATGCCCACCGCCAAGTGACGGAAGCGCCCGTTGAACCCATCTTTGTGGGCGGCAAACAGCCTCCCGACGAATTTGTCGACTATTCTGAGAACAAATTCACCTATGGATTCGGCACCGGGGCAAAAATTTTTCTCGGCAAGAACTTCGCCATACGCTTTGAATACAAGTATACCGGCATGGGTGGCGACGCCACCCATCGCGTGCGCGGCGGAATCAGCCTGCTGTTTTGAACGGCCCGGCGGCGCCCGATTCACGTCTGCTCTTGAATGGATCCTCTTCCCGGAATTCAGCCGGAGTTCGGATTGTTCCTGAAACGTCCGCGGCACTCTATGGGAAATAGTGGTTCCTGCCTCCAGACCTCTTGACTGCACATTCGTTTCTCCATAAAATTTTCATTCGGAGTTCGGGCTGACGGCCCACCGGTCATGATGAACATCTGCAGGAGGGAAACAAAATGGCCAATCGAAAAACCCACAAATTCAAAACAGAAGTCCAGCAGCTGCTGAACTTGATCATTCATTCCTTGTATTCCAACAAGGAGATTTTCTTGCGGGAACTGATCTCCAATGCCTCCGACGCCCTGGACAAGCTGCGTTTCAGGTCCCAGACGGAGCCCGCCATCCTGGGGGATGATTCGGACCTCAACATTCAGATCATTCCCGACCCGGAGGCCAATACGCTGGAGATCCGTGACAACGGCATCGGCATGACCTACCAGGAAGTTCGCGACAATATCGGCACCATCGCCCACAGCGGCTCCGTCGAATTCCTGAAACTGATGCAGAAGGCCGAGCAGCCGGTGGCCACCGAACTGATCGGCCAGTTCGGCGTCGGGTTTTACAGTGCCTTCATGGTGGCCGACAAAGTCACCCTGATCACCCGGCCACCCGACTCCTCCACGGCTACCCGTTGGGAATCGGTCGGTGACGGAAGCTACTCCATCGAGGAGACGGAGAAGGATTCCCGCGGCACGTCCGTCATCCTGCACCTGAAAGACGCCGGGACCAACGGTCAGGATTTCACCCAGGAATGGGTGATCCGCTCCATCATCAAGAAGCACTCCGATTTTATCAATTACCCCATCACCATGGCGGTGGAGCGAGCGGAAACCGCCATGGATAAAGAAGGTAAGCCGGTAGAAATCCTGGACAAAAACGGGAAACCCGCGGTGCAAACCCGGAAGACGCGCCAGGAGGAAACCCTGAATTCCATGAAGGCCCTTTGGGTAAAGCCCAAGAGTGAAGTGACCGAGGAGGAGTACAACGAGTTCTATACCCATCTGACACATGATCCCGAGCCTCCCCTGGCCCGGCTCCACGTCAAGATGGAAGGTGTCACGGAATATTTTGCCCTTTTGTACATCCCCTCCAAGCCACCCTTCGATCTTTTCTTCCGGGAGCGGAAACATGGCATCGACCTCTATTGCAAACGCGTATTTGTCATGCACAACTGTGAAGAACTGATGCCCGAGTATCTGCGTTTCATCCGCGGCGTGGCCGATTCGTCCGACCTCGATCTGAACGTCAGCCGGGAAATGTTGCAGCAAAACCAGTTGGTGACCAACATGCGAAGAAACCTGGTGAAGAAGGTGCTTGATCTCCTCGAAAACCTGGAAGCCGAACGATACGAACACTTTTACGAGGCGTTCGCGCCTGTCCTGAAGGAGGGGATTCCCACCGACTGGGAGAACCGGGACAAGCTGGCTGAACTGTTGCGTTTCAAATCCACCAAATCCGATGGCCAATGGATTTCGCTGGCGGATTACATCCATCACATGCCAAAACAACAAACGGAGATCTACTACCTGACCGGCGAGAAGATGTCCACACTGCTCAATAACCCGGCGCTGGAGATACTCCGCGAGAAGGACTACGAAGTCCTGCTCATGACCGATCCCGTCGATGAATTCGTGGTGCAAACCATGACCGAATACAAGGGCAAACCCTTTCGCAGCGTAGAGAAAGGAGACCTCGGGCTGGAAAGGATCGACACCAAGAAAAGAGAAGAATATTCCGACTTGTTCACCTTCATCCAGTCCGTTCTGGCGGATCAGGTCAAGGAAGTCCGGGTTTCCGGACGTCTCAAGGGATCCGTTGTTTGCCTCGCCGGCGATCCCCAAGACATCAGCGCCTATATGGAAAAAATCCTGCGGGCCACCGGGCAGGAAGTGCCGGCCGGCAAACGTATTCTGGAGATCAACATCGATCACCCGCTGGTCACGAAGCTGGACGTACTGCTCAAGGAAAACAGGGATAATCCCGCCCTGAAGGATTATTGCCGAATGCTCTACGACCTGGCCGTCATCGGCGAAGGCGGGAAGATCGAAAATCCTGGCCATTTCAGCCGGCTCATGGGCGAAATGATGTCCCAGGCCCTCTACCAGCAGGCGGCAAAAAACAGCTGAGCCTCGCCCGCCCCACCAGGCGACATGGCCGGAGCGGACGGCGGCGATGATGACCGGCCAGCCCGCTCCAGAGGACACCTTCCCCTAATTTCTGAATCCGTCCATGAATATTCCATTGCAAATTCCGGGTAATCTGCTACCATTGAATTACTTACTCCCAGTGTATTCAGGAGGTTCCATGGATTACACCCAATTCAGGGTTCGCCCTGACGAAACGCTGTCTCTGAAAAAAAGGGATCCCGATTTCACCGGCGATTTCAAGGACAAGTCGGCCGCGCGCGAAAAACTGGAAAAAGATGTGGAGAAGCTGGCGGCCCTTCAGGAAGTGCTGTATGCCGACAATCGGTATGCGTTGCTCATCATTTTTCAAGCCATGGACGCCGCCGGCAAGGACGGCGCCATCGAGCACGTTATGTCCGGGATCAACCCCCAGGGATGCCAGGTCTTTAGTTTCAAGGCACCTTCAGCCGAAGAACTGGACCATGATTTCCTGTGGCGATGCATGAAAGCATTGCCCGAGCGGGGCAGGATCGGTATTTTCAACCGCTCCTACTATGAAGAAGTCCTCATTGTCCGGGTTCATCCGGAAATTGTGAAATCGCAGAAATTACCGGCGGACACCGATTGGAAAAATATCTGGAAAGATCGCTTTGAGGATATCAACCATTTCGAACGTTACCTTGTCCGCAACGGTATCGTGGTGGTGAAATTCTTTTTGCATATTTCCCGCAAGGAACAGAAGGAACGCTTCCTGGCCCGCATCCACACACCGGAAAAAAACTGGAAATTCTCCCTGGCGGATGTCGAGGAAAGAAAGCACTGGCAAAAATACATGAAAGCATACGAGGCCGCCATCGCCGCCACCAGCACAAAATGGGCACCCTGGTACGTGATCCCCGGGGACCACAAATGGTTCGCCCGGGTGGCCATTGCCGATATCCTGATTCATACCCTGAAATCTCTGCCGCTGAAATTCCCGGAAGTCACCGCGGAGCATCTAAAGGAAATCGAAGTGGCGAAAAAAATGCTGGAAGAAGAAGACGAATAAAGGTGAGACAGAAGCATGGCCGGGCGTCAGCTGATTCTCTGAAGGAAGATCAGCCCGCCAGCCGAATCTCATCCACTACCGCCACCACGGCCCGGTTGAGGGGGGCTTTTTCCTTACCCACGGCCTGCCAGGTGGACCAGCCCTCCATCATGACCAGCACTAGGTCACCCGGCCCGGCATCCACCGCATCCACGGCCATCAGCGGATGGCCGTGCGGTTCAAGCGCGATGGACAGCGGCTGCACGTAGAGGAGCTTCAATCCCTGGTATGGGGGGATTTTATGGTCGGATTCGATGTTGCCCACAACCCGTGCGAAAATCATTGTTGGCTATTATAAGGGTTTTGTGTTAAATGAAAAGCGCAATCTATCGTTGCGGCCACTCAACCTCCGGCCGCAACGGTAGACGACCGGAAGACCGTAACCAGGAGATGTTCATGAAACTCGCCCGGGTCATCGGCAACGTCGTCTGCACCATCAAAGACGCCCGCCTCACCGGCAAAAAAATTCTTCTTCTTCAGGAAATTGACGACACAGGATCGCCCTGCGGCGAACCCCTGGCGGCACTGGACGCAGTGGGTGTGGGCAGCGGAGAGATGATCTTCTTCGTGACCTCCAAGGAAGCGGCCTTCCCCTTCGATCCGGACGAAATTCCAACCGACGCCTGTGTACTGGGCGTGATCGATCATATCAACCTTTCCTCTTCATCCGCCGGCCATTGACCACCCTCATGCAACCGTCTCTTTGCGGTATCCGGCAATGGGTTCTTCCGGAACGGGATTCCGGTGACAATTATCACAATTCACTTGCCTTTTTCCGCGGGATTTCTTATGATTCCATGCTCGGAAATCCATCGTGGGGCAATAGCTCAGATGGAAGAGCGCAGCGTTCGCAACGCTGAGGTCGGGGGTTCGATCCCCCCTTGCTCCACCATTTTCATAACCAGCGGGCCACTTTTTCTTGGTCTAAAAGCGGACGGCTGTTCATTTGGCTCAAGCGCTGTTACTTCTCGATGAGTAATGGGCGATCCCCGGCGCGGACCGGTTCCACATCCGGCAGGTTCGCTGTCTGTGTCAGACTGGGCTGAAATGCGCCGGAGAGGTCCATTTCCAACCGTCCGTCGGGCGGATGACGTGACTGACTCACGACTTGTTCCCGGATAAATGACAGAAACAGAACATTATGCTACTCACATAATGATATCACCCGGTTTATTTTGATGATATAATCGTTCCACCATTTGGGCGAAAAGTACGCCATAGATTCCGTCGGACCACTTCCACAAAACGGTGTCAGACCGTATGCGCTATATCATTTTAACTACTGCTATCCTGATGCTGACCATTTCCCTGCTGCTGTTTTTGTTCAGCGTGACGCGGATGGTGGAAGTCCCTCTGCTGAGCTCCCTGGTGACCCAGGTGCATACCGAACTGGCCGACTCCTCCTTTTCCTTCATTTCATGGTGGTTGTGGCAGGCCGAAAAGGTTCTGCACCCGTTTTTCCTCCTGCTTATTTCCGGCGTTTTCATCGGGATCAACATCTATATCATTCACTCTTCCCTGCACAACCGCCGGCCGCCTCGATTCGAGCCGGATATTGAGCAGAGGGCCGACTGGCTATTCCAGCAGGGCCGCTACAAGCGGGCTCTCAAATTGTATGACAAGGCCGAACGATGGGACATGGTCGCCCAAATCTACCTCAAAATTCGCCAGTATGCCAAAGCCGCCCAGATGCTGGAAAAGCTCGGTGATGAACATTTTGTTACCGCCGCCGAGGTTTACGAACAGGTCGGCAACCTGGTCCGCGCCCGGCGCTGTTATGTCGCCGCCGGGTACTATTTCCGCGACAAGCATAGCTGGGAGAAGGCCGCCACCAATTTCATCAAGGGCAATCGAAAGGATGAGGCGCTGGATTGCTATGAACGGCAATTCAAGGACATGGAAAAGCTGAGCACGCCTGACCAGTGGAAATCACGGAGCAAACGGATCATCGCCCTGGCTGAACAGTTGGGAGATCCCCTGAAAGCGGCCCGTTATGCTGAATATGCAAGGGAAATCGAGGATGCCGTTCATTATTATACCCGCGGCGGCAACCTGATCAAAGCCGCCGAACTGTTGCTGAATCAGCAAAAATTGGAAGCGGCGCTGGACATCCTGGTGCGGATCAAGAAAGGTGAACCCAATTATGTGGAAAGTCTCGTTCTGAAGGCCCGGATTTTCCGGCAGCAGCAAAAATACGCCGAGGCGATCCGTCATTATCTGGATTTTTTCAAGTCTGAAAAACTGGGCAATGCAAATCTGGAAGACTTTTTCTATCTGGGAGACTGCCTCGAAAAACTGGGCAAGCTCGATCAGGCCCGGGATATTTTTCAAAAAATCAACGTGAAGCGCCCCTATTTCATGAATGCGGACGTCCGCATCGAAGCCATCGACCGCAAGAAACAGGAAGCCGGAGAGATGACCCAGTTGCTGGAAAAGGACATGGCCGCCAAATTGCGTAATCAGGACGGCCCCTTCAAGACAGGCATCGGGGAGCGTTACGACGAACTCGAAGAACTGGGCCGCGGGGGGGCCGGCATTGTTTTCCGGGCCAGGGACAAGCTGCTGGACCGCACCGTTGCTCTGAAACTTCTGCCGGCGCACGTCACCACGGACACCACCCGTCTGAAATCGTTTTTCAAGGAAGCGAAGGCCATCGCCAAGTTGAATCACCCCAATATTGTTTCTATATACGACATACTGAAGGTGGAAAACGAGTATTACATTGTTATGGAATTCATCAAGGGGATCACCATCGAGAGTATGCTGGAGGCCCGTCGCCGGATCCCCTCCAAGCTGGCCCTGTTCGTGGCGCGATATGTGTTGCTGGCGCTTTCCTACGCGCACCGGTCCCACGTCATTCATCAGGACATCAAACCGGCAAATATCATGCTCTCCGATGACCGGACGGTAAAATTGATGGATTTCGGCGTCGCACAGCTGCGGGACGAATTGCCGGATCACTCTTCCAGCATCGTGGTCGGCACTCCCAAATACATTTCACCCGAGCAGTTGCAGGGGATTCCGGTGGATGAGCGTTGCGACATCTATTCCTTCGGCGTCACCTTATATGAGATGATCAGCGGCGCACTGCCATACCCGTCCGAAGGAATTCTGCGGCATCATCTGATGACGCCCCCGACTCCCATGCGCACGCACATCCGCAATTACCCGACCGAACTGGAGAACGTTATTTCCCGCTGCTTGGAGAAAGATCGCGAAAAGCGCTATCGCACCGCCCGGGAAGTTTACGACGATCTCAAGGCCATTGCCATGCGCCTCCAGGGAAATAGCCGTAAAAAAGAATAGAGGGAGAGTACCCATGAAAAGCTTTCGCCAGGAACTGTGGTTTGACACGCCGACACGGGTTCACTTCGAAAATATCACGCCGCAGGTACGTGACTGTGTTCGCCGGAGCGGCGTCACAGAGGGCCTGTGCCTCGTCAATGCCATGCATATCACCGCCTCGGTGTTTATAAACGATAATGAATCCGGCCTGCATCAGGACTACCGGCAATGGCTGGAAGAATTGGCGCCCCATGAACCCGTCTCCCGTTATCTCCACAACCGTACCGGCGAAGATAATGGGGATGCCCATCTCAAGCGACAGATCATGGGCCGGGAAGTGGTGGTCGCCATCACCGGCGGCGCGCTGGACTTCGGCCCCTGGGAGCAGATTTTTTACGGCGAATTCGATGGTCGTCGGCGCAAACGGGTCCTGGTAAAAATCATCGGTGACTAATGGTCGACAAGGACTGGTTCAGGCAGGCATTTGATTCCGGTTACGTGAAACGGTATGCCCACCGGGATCTGGATGAAGCCGAGGAATTCATCGAAACCATCATCACCCTTTTCGGCGGCGACATCCACGGCCGAAAAGCGCTGGACGTCGCCTGTGGAGCGGGCCGTCATTCACGGGCACTGGCCCGGCGACATTTTCGCGTTACAGGAATCGACCTCAGCGCCGATCTGATCCGACTGGCGCGACGGCAGGCCGCCGGCGAAAACCTGGCCGTGGATTTTCACATCCAAGACATGCGCACGACATGGCCCGGGGAGAACTACGACCTCATCCTCAATGCCTTCACGAGTTTCGGCTACTTTGAAACAGATGAAGAATCCCAGCAAATTGTGGACCAGGCCGCCGCCAAACTCTCCTCTTCCGGCTTTTTCGTACTCGACTACTTCAATGTGAGCGAAGTGGAACGAAATCTTGTCCCTCGGTCCGCGCGTTGCGTGGGCAATATCACCCTGGTGGAGGAACGCTGGATTCTTGATGGCCGCGTCAACAAGCGGACGTTGGAACTGGATGCCCGCGGCCAGGTTGGGCATTCTTTCACCGAATCGGTCCGTTTGTTCAAGGCCGACGACATTCGGGCCATGATTCGGAAAAGCGGTCTGACCGTTCAACGGGAGTGGGGCACCTATGCCGGTGAGCCGTTCACAGCGGGTACTCCGCGCTATATCGCAGTAGCCCAAAAGGCGGCGTCACCCGATGGGTAAAGCCATTATGAATTGTACGAGGGCCGCATGATTCATGACCAGCGACTGCATCGCCGGAATCAAAGACAGGTACAAAACGGACGCTTCGTCCTCTACTGGATGCAACGTTCCCAGCGGGCGACGTGGAATCATGCCCTGGAGTACGCCATCCGCCAAGCCAATGAACGGCAGTTGCCGGTGGTGGTGTATTTCGGCCTCACTCCGGATTACCCCCGTGCCAACCTCCGCCATTACACCTTCATGCTTCAGGGACTTCAGGAGACGGCCAGACAATTGTCCGAGAGGGGGATTCGTTTTATTCTCCGTACGGAGTCACCGCCGCAGGGCATTGTCCCACTCGCCGGAGAGGCTGCGTTGGTTGTCGTGGACGGCGCCTGGCTGACCCGGCTGCGCCGGTGGCGGCAGGCCGTGGCGCAGCGCCTGGCCTGCCCGCTGATCGAGGTGGAGACCGATTGTGTGGTGCCGGTCACCGCGGCCTCTCCCAAAGAAGAGTATGCCGCCGCTACTCTGCGGCCGAAGATTCACAAGGTGCTGGACCATTTCCTGCAGCCGCTGGAAGAGCGGGAACCCCGCCACAGCTCATTGGCGATGGACATGAAAAGCGTCTCCCTGACAGACATCGCCGGGCTGCTGTCCCGCCTGGGGATCGATGCCTCGGTCGGGCCCGTGGCCGCCTTCCAGGGGGGTCCTGCCGCCGCCGGGCGGCAAATGCGCCGCTTCCTGCAAGAGCGCCTCGACCGCTACCCCGATGAGCGTAATGATCCCAACCGGGATGCTGTTTCCCATTTGAGTCCATACCTCCATTTCGGCCACATTTCCCCCCTTCATGTCGCCCTGCAGGTCAAGGCCACGGGCAGCCCCGGCGCGGACGACTTCCTGGAAGAGCTGATCATCCGTCGGGAACTGTCCCTCAATTTTGTCTGGTACAACCCTGCGCCGGAGACGCTCGAAGGGCTGCCCGGCTGGTGCCGCCGCACCCTGCAGGAACATGCCGCCGATGAACGGGAACACATGTACACCCCAGCGGAGTTCGAGGCCGGGCGCACCCACGATCCTTACTGGAATGCCGCCCAGCGGGAGATGGTTCTCACCGGTAAAATGCACGGCTACATGCGCATGTACTGGGGGAAAAAGATCCTGGAATGGTCCCCTTCGCCGGCGGAGGCCATGGCACTGGCCATCCGGTTGAACGATCAATACGAGCTCGACGGACGCGATGCCAATGGGTACACTGGCGTCGCGTGGTGTCTGGGCAAACACGACCGTCCCTGGAAGGAGCGGCCCGTGTTCGGAAAAATCCGCTACATGAACGCCAACGGTTTGCGCCGAAAATTCGACGCCGATGCCTACGTCGCCCGCATCAAAGAAATCGAATCGGCACACGGGAGGGAAGGATGAAACCATATTTGTTCGAGGAATCCCAATATTTGGACCGACCCCGGGAAAAGGTATTCGCCTTTTTCAGCGACGCCGGCAATCTCTCCCGGGTAACGCCTCCCTGGCTGGATTTCGAGATCCTGACCCCCCGGCCCATTGCTATGGCGGCGGGTACATTGATTGACTACCGTTTGCGAATTCACGGCCTGCCGATCCGCTGGCGGACGGAAATTACCGCCTGGGATCCGCCGTTCCGGTTTGTGGACCGCCAGATCCGGGGGCCCTACCGGCTTTGGATCCATGAACACCGTTTCGAGGATCAGGCCAGCGGTACTCTCATGACCGATCGGGTGGAATATCTGCCCCGCGGCTGGGTACTGGCACCGTTGGTCAATACGTTTTTCGTACGGGGAGATGTCCGCCGCATCTTCGATTACCGCCGACAGAACATTCCGGAATTGATCTGAAAGATGGGCTGCCGCGCCTTGCCCGAGCAAGGAAATCACCGCCAGACGGATGCCCCCGGCCGATGCCCGTCGCCCGGACAACTGCTCGCAGCCAGCCTGTTGACGGAAATACTCCGGTTATCGTGACCATCGATCGCTTTTCCATGGCTTCTCCCGAACAACGGCCAACCAATCGTTGACAGCTTTCCGCCGGCGGCAGTAAACTGGCGCAGAGTTCCGCAACGGGGTTTTCCGCCATGATCGCCATCATCCTGGTATACAATTTACTAGCCTATCTCACGTTCCCCCTGTTGTTCCCTTTTTTTTATTTTCGACGGCTGCTGAAAGGCAAACCGATGCCGCCGTTTCGCAAGCGACTGGCCTGGGACCTGCCGCCGGCTCCGCCTTCCGGCCGGCCGGCCATCTGGATTCATGCCGTGAGTGTCGGCGAAGTGCAGGTAGTAGCCCCCCTGGTGATGGAGATCGAGGAGCGGCATCCCCAATTTCTCATTTATCTATCCACCACCACGGCCACCGGCCAAGCCACCGCGGCCAAAACTTTCGGCGGGCGGGTATTCCTTTTCTACTGCCCGTTTGATCTGTTGGGGGCCGTCGACCGGACGTTGCGACGAATCCGTCCTCGCCACCTGATCATCGCCGAAACGGAGATCTGGCCCAACCTGCTTTGGCTGTCCAAGCAGCATCGTCTGTCCGTGAGCATCATCAATGGCCGCATTTCGGATCAAGCCTATCCCCGCTACCGGGCGGTGCGCCCGTTCATGGCACCCATCCTTAAATTGCCCGACCAATACCTGGTTCAATCCGAAGAGGATGCCAAGAGATTTCGCGCCCTCGGAGCGCCGGAACAGCGGGTTCACGTCATCGGCAACATGAAATTCGATTCCATTCGACAGATCCGTCCCGATGACAGCCTGGCCGATGCCCTGCGAGGACTTTTCGGACCCGGGCCGGTCAGCCTTTTGCTGTGCGGCAGTACCATGGACGGCGAGGAGGAGATCCTGGCCCGGATTTTCCGTTTGCTGCAGCCGGACTTCCCCGAGCTGCGCTTACTGGTGGCACCCCGCCATCCTGAACGCTTCACCAAGGCGGCGGAAGCATTCCACGGGGAGCATTTCCAGGTCTATCTTCGTTCCTCCTGGCCGGGTTCACCGCCGGAAATCCCACCGGATGTCATCATCCTGGACACGATGGGTGAACTTTCCTCGTTGTATCACATGGCCGACGCCGTCTTCATCGGTGGCACCCTGGTGCCCACCGGCGGCCATAACATTCTCGAGCCGGCTGCCGCCGGCAAGCCCATTGTGGTCGGACCGTCCATGGAAAATTTCCGTACGATTCTGGCTCAGTTTCAACAGGAAGATGCCATCGTCCAGGTGCCTGATTCCGCTGGCCTCGCGGCGGCTCTGGCGGAGTTGCTGCGCGACCGCACCCTGGCCCGGGAAATGGGCGAAAGGGCCCAGGCGACGATTACCCGCCGCCGGGGCGCCACTCGACGAACCATCAACCGGATCATCGAAAACGGAGCGACGGAGATGCCGTAACCAAAGCCTGTCCTTCCGGACCGGCTGGCTTCACACCTCGCTCCGGCAAAAGACTGCCATGAAATATGGAATCGATCTCCACCGGCCTCCTTTGCTCTGGACCATCCTCGCCTGGGCTCCGTCACAACTCTACAGGATGTATCAGTATCTGCGCGGCTGGCTCTTCGCGCATGGATGGCGTAGGATCCATCGGCTGAAAACACCCGTGCTTTCCGTGGGCAATCTGACCGTCGGCGGCACGGGGAAAACACCCGTCACGGCCTTTCTGGCTGAATATCTTGCCAATAAGGGTTACCGGACCGTCATCATCAGCCGTGGTTATGGGGGCCGATCCGTTCCCCAGCGCGAACCGGATGCCGTTAAAGTGGTGTCCGATGGTCAACGGGTACTGCTGAACGCGGCCGCCGCGGGGGATGAACCCTACCTTCTGGCAAATAAGGTCCCCGGTGCAGCGGTCCTCTGTCATCCCGACCGTTTGCGGGCCGGTCGATGGGCCGAGGAGCATCTGCGCCCCGATATCATTCTGCTGGACGACGGTTTTCAGCATATGAGGCTGCATCGTGATTACAACCTCTTGCTCATGGATGGCCGCCGGCCGCTGGGGAACGGCCGGGTCCTGCCCGCCGGTCCATTGCGGGAACCGGCGGTGGCAATTCGGCGGGCCGACGCCATCCTGCTGACCCGCTGCGAGGTATCGTCACCCCCACCGGACCTCATCCGCCGCCTGGGACTTATCACGCCGGACGTACCGGTCTATACTTCCAACTTCCGGCTCACCACACTTTACGCCGCCGCCCAGAACTCCGACATTTCGCTCTCTCGTTTCAAAGGGAAACCGGTTGTGGCGTTTTGCGGGATTGCCCACCCACAGCAATTCTTCCGGATGTTGACGGCCGCCGGCCTCCAGCTAAGGGCGGTGCTGACCTTTGACGACCATCAGGATTACTCGGCGGCCGAGGAACAACGCATTGTGGCTGCCTGTAACCGGACAGGGGCCGTGGCCGCTCTGACGACACGGAAGGATCAGGTCAAACTGCCGGCTGTCGAGCTACCCTGCCCGCTCTATGGTGTGGATATGGCCCTGCACCTGCATCAGCCTGATTGGCTGACTCAGATGGAGTCGCACCTGCACCTGAATGGCCGCAACGGCGAGCGGCGGGGGGATTAGATATCCAGATTTTTCGCCAGCAGGGCGTTTTCTTCGATGAAATTCCGGCGGGGTTCCACGTTGTCCCCCATAAGAATGGTGAAAATCTCGTCGGTTTCGATGGCGTCGTCGATATTGACTTTCAGCAGCGTTCGGCTTTCCGGGTTCATGGTAGTTTCCCACAGCTGTTCCGGGTTCATCTCACCCAGACCCTTATAGCGCTGGATGTCCACATCTTTTTTGCTGAGTTCCATGATTTTTTCATGGAGCTGAAATTTGTCCTCGACCAGCAGCTCCTGTCCCTTGTGGCGGATGAGGAAAGGCGGAACATCATGGGGCAGAATATGATGGAACAGCTTGTAGAGCCGGTGGAATTCCGCCGTGGTGAAAAGCTCCCAGCTGACAAAGAAGGAACGGCCCTTGCCGTTACTGATTTTGATGCTGAAGATGCTGTGTTCCTCATCCCAGATGCTCTCCACTGAATACCGTTTCTCCTGCAGATAGGCGGAAAGATCACGGATGAATTCCCGATCGCTGAACATCTCCTTGATCCGGGTATTGTAAAATCCCGCCTCCAGCCGCTCGCGCAGGAAATAGAGCATGTGCCGGATAAAATTGAAGTCCTGCAAGCGCTTCTGGAAGCGCTGCTTGATGCGGCTGTATTCGTTCACCCGGTTCAAGAACTGGCCCAGTGCCTTATCCTCCTGTACGGTCTCTTCGGCATTGGTAACGGCAATGGCCGATACCACGTTCCTGAGCAGGTAGCGGGCCAGGCCCGCCTCGTCCAGGATGTATTCCTCTCGCTTGCCCTGCTTGACCTTGAACAGGGGCGGCTGGGCGATATAGACATGGCCACGTTCGATCAGCTCAGGCATCTGGCGGAAGAAAAAAGTCAGCAGCAGTGTCCGGATATGTGAGCCGTCCACATCAGCGTCGGTCATGATAATGATGCGATGATAGCGCAGCTTGCTGAGATCAAAATCCTCCATCCCGATCCCCGTCCCCAGGGCCGAGATCATGGTGGTGATCTCCTGATTGGCCAGCATTTTGTCGAACCGGGCCTTTTCCACGTTCAGGATCTTGCCCTTGATGGGAAGAATGGCCTGAAAGCGCCGGTCACGTCCCTGTTTGGCCGATCCGCCGGCCGAATCCCCCTCCACAATGAAAATCTCGCTCCGGGAGGGATCCCGTTCCTGGCAATCCGCCAGCTTGCCCGGCAGGGTCAGACTTTCCAGGGCGCTCTTCCGGCGGGTGAGATCCCGGGCCTTCCGCGCCGCTTCCCGGGCCACGGCGGCGTCGATGGACTTTTTAACGATGCTCTTGGCGACATCCGGATTCTCCTCGAAAAAGAACATCAGTTTTTCGTTGAGCACCGACTCCACCAATCCCTTGATTTCACTGTTGCCCAGCTTCATCTTGGTCTGCCCTTCGAACTGTGGCTCAGGCAACTTGACGCTGATCACCGCGACCAGCCCCTCGCGTACGTCATCGCCCGAGAGGTTCCGTTTCAGGGTTTTCAGCATCCCTTGCCGGTCGGCATAGGTATTCAGGGTTCGGGTCAACGCCGACCGGAATCCGCTCAGGTGCATCCCGCCCTCGTACGTATGGATATTGTTGGCAAATGTCAACACGTTCTCGGCGTATGTGTCGTTGTACTGGATGGCCGCCTCCACCTCCACTTCACCCAGGACCTCCCCCACAAAGATGGGCGGGGAGTGGAGCGTCTGCTTGTTTTTGTTCAGATATTCCACGAAAGAGACAATCCCGCCCTCGTAATGGAAGTCACGGATTTTTTCCTCGCGCTCATCCTCGACAATGATCTTAAGGCCGCGGTTGAGAAAGGCCAGTTCCCGCAACCGCTGGGACAGATTTTCGAAATTGAATTCAACCTCGTCGAAAATATCCTCATCCGGCTTGAAGGTGATCTTGGTCCCCGAGCGGTTGGTGACGCCAACCTCCTTGAAATCGGCGACCGGCACGCCCCGCTGATACGTCTGCTGGTAAACCTTGCCACCTCGCCGGATCTCGAGCTCCAGCCACTCCGACAGGGCGTTCACCACCGAAGCCCCGACTCCGTGCAAGCCCCCGCTGACCTTGTAGGCGGAATGGTGAAACTTGCCGCCGGCATGCAGGGTTGTCATGACGATTTCGGCGGCGGACTTCCCTTTCTCGTGCATGTCCACCGGGATTCCCCGGCCGTCATCCTCCACGGTCACCGAGTTGTCCATATGAATCAGGACATTGATCTGCGAGCAGTAACCGGCCATGGCCTCGTCGACAGAGTTGTCTACCAGCTCATAAATCAGATGATGCAGTCCGCTCAGCCCGGTGGTGCCGATGTACATCCCGGGCCGGAGCCGTACAGCCGCGAGACCCTCCAGGACATCGATGGTCCCGGCATTGTAGGAATCGATGGCGTCGTTGAATTCGTCGGGATTCAGTATCTTCTTGGTTTCTTGGTTCATGCGGGTTTAACTCTGCCCATGTCAAAATAGTAGACGAAATTATACCATGACGGGCTCGAAAAAAGAAGTCTAAAATGATGGGGGAGTCCACTCTATATTATTGAATAATCAAGATTTATTAATACCGCCGTTTTCAACGTGGAAAAAGCGGTCCGGAGAGAGGATATCCTTGAAAATCTCTGCTTTTGAAGAAGTTAAGAAAATTTGAGTTTCGAAATCCAGAAACCGGATCAATTGGTGGATGCGTTCCACATCCAGCTCCATATCCACGTCGTCGATCATCAGGACGGGATACACCCCCTTCTCCCTGTGGAAGAGGTTCAAAACAGCCAGATACACATTGAGCAGAATGCTGCGCCTCTGACCGGACGACGCAAAACGGCGAACATTCCGGCCGTCGAGAAACAATTGGTATCGGTCCAGATGGGGCCCCAGCAGGGCGCGTCCCGCTTCTTTCTCCCGCGGCAGCTGCCGCTGCAGATGGCGCAGCGCGGTTTCTTCGTCGGCCAGAAGATCCTCGGCCAGGGAAGGCTGATACTCCACGTCCAGCGGCAGTCCGGAGAAACGCTCCCGACCGAGCTCCGCCGCCAGCCGGCTCATGAACTCCCGCCGCTGGCCGACCACCGTGCGGGCCTCGCGAACCAGCTTGCGGTTCCAGGGTTCCAGAGTGGTCACGGATAGCCGCTCCGTCCGCAGGAGAGACATCTTCTGGCGCAGCACCCGGCGATACGCCGCCAGCGCCCGGAGCGAGTCCGACCGGAACAGTGCCAGAAGGCCATCAAAAAAGCGCCGGCGGGCGTCGGGACCGTCGGTGATCACCCGTAGGTGGTCGGCAGTGATGCACAGCACCGACACAATATCGAGAAAATCTGCGATGGACGCCGCCTTGCCGTCGGCACGCAGATCTTTTCCCTCTTCGGTCAGGCGCACCTCCAGACGATGGTCCAGCGGTACATCGTCGACTGAACAGCAGACCCGGAAGGCATTCCGGCCATGTGTCACGCAATCGGCCAGCTGATGGGTGCGAAATGACTTGGTGAGACAGGCCACGTACAAAGCTTCCATGAGATTGGTTTTTCCCTGTCCGTTATTGCCGACGAACAGATTGATCTTAGGGGAAAAAGCAATGGCTGCGTTTTCCAGGTTTCGGTAATTCCAGGTCTCCAGCTGGGTGATGGGCATAGCGCTCGGTTCACGATTCCGCGGCAAATTGAGGGCTGCTTTGACCAGATTGCCGGTTCCGGCCAGCCCGGTTCCCGCCTGCCGCCAGAAGCGGGTAGACAGCCTCTCAGGGCCGAGTGTATCATAGGGAATCCGCCGGGGAATTTCAAGAGGTCAGCTTCAAATTGACTTTCCCGAAGAGTATCTGCTAAAGTTTGACTATTCAGCCTTTCCGGATGTTGGAGGCCAGGATGAAAATCACCCGCTTCGGTGTTTCGTGTGATGTCGATCTGCTCACACAATTTGACAGTCTGATCCACGTCGAGGGTTATGCCAATCGATCCGAAGCGGTGGCGGACCTGATGCGATCACACATTTTTCATCAGAAGCTGGAAGGAGATACGCCTATCGTCGGTGTTGTGGTCATGGTATACGATCATCACCAACGGGAACTCTCGGAAAACCTGCTGCAGCTTCAGCATCAGCAGCATACCAAGATTATCGCCACCACCCATATCCATCTGGATCGGCACGAATGCCTGGAAGTGTTGATGATTCAAGGCGCGGCCCGCGAAGTCCAGACCCTGGCCGACAAACTCATCAGTACGAGAGGAGTGAAACGCGGCCAACTGGTTCTGGCCGCGCGAAGAGACTGAACCGGCTGTGAAAGTACCTTGCGCACCGGATGGAGCTGCCTCCCGGCACCCAAGCCGGGCTGCATCCTTCCCGCCGTCATGATGCGCCATGGCCCACCCGTAATTCGTCCATTGCATTTTGGAACCATTGGCATATAATAACCAGACGAACCCCGCCGGATCATACCGAACTCGCAGCAGGGCGGAGTATGGCTACACACAACACACCTCGGAAGGGGCGCTGCTTTCCGGCGCTGCGATGGGAGCATAGGCAATCCGCCGACGGTGTCGGCCCGCCCCGTGAGTGGGTCGTCGGGGAACAGCGGAGCGAACAGTGAAAAAAAAGTCCGTATCCAGCATTCGTCAGATGAAGAAACGGGGAGAACGGATCACCGCCCTGACGGCCTACGATCATCCGACCGCCCGTCTGCTCGATGAGGCCGGCATCGATCTGATTCTGGTAGGGGATTCCCTGGGCATGGTCATCCAGGGACGTGACAGCACCCTCGCCGTGACAATGGACGAGATCATCTACCACACCCGTCTGGTGGCCCGGGCTGTCCACCAGGCGCTGGTGGTGGCGGACATGCCCTATGGCTCCTATCATCTCTCGCCAGAACAGGCCGTGGCCAACGCCATCCGGGTGGTAAAGAAAACCGGTTGTGACGCGGTAAAAGTGGAAGGTGGCAGCGACCGTGTCTCGGTCATTCGTGCCCTGCTGGCGGCGGAAGTACCCGTGATGGGGCATATCGGCCTGACGCCCCAATCGGTGAAACGCCTGGGCGGCTACAAGATTCAAGGCCGGCAGCTACAGGACATCGAACGGCTCATCACCGACGCCGAAACCCTTCAGGAAGCCGGTTGTTTTTCCCTTGTGCTCGAAGGCATCCCCCATCCTGTGGGGCGCATCATCTCACGCAAGCTGGAGATACCCGCCATCGGCATCGGTGCCGGGCCGCACTGTGACGGTCAAATCCTTGTCTTTCACGACATGATGGGATTGAATGAGGCAGGTACGTTCCGCTTTGTTCGGCAGTACGCCCAGCTGGCGGAGTTGATCCGCCGATCTCTGACCGACTATCAGCAGGATATCCGGACCGGTCGATTCCCTTCGCTGGAGGAAAGCTTCCCACTGGAGGAATCCATCGAGGCCCAACTGGAAGAAATCTATGGAAGTTATCTCGAAGACGAACAAACTTAAAGCCGTGCTGCGCAAGACCCGGTGCGCCGGCCTGGAAATCGGCTTTGTGCCGACCATGGGTGCCTTGCATGAAGGCCATCTGGCACTGGTCCAGCGTGCCCGGGAAAGCGCCGGTGTGATCGTGGTGTCCATCTTCGTCAATCCGGTCCAGTTTGGTCCAAACGAGGATTATGAAAAATATCCGCGCAATCTATCTCACGATGTGGAACTTCTGACCCGATTGGGAGTGGATTATGTTTTTGCCCCGGGAGTCGATGAGATCTATCCCGCAGGCTTTGACACCTTCGTCGACGTAAGGGAATTGACGGAACCACTCTGTGGCCGAACCCGGCCGGGTCACTTCCGGGGAGTCGCCACCGTGGTGGCCAAGCTTTTTTCCATCATTCAACCCATGTACGCCTTCTTTGGACAGAAGGATGCCCAGCAGGCCATCATCATCAAGAAGATGACCGCTGAACTCGATTTTCCGGTGGATGTCAGGATATGCCCCATCGTGCGGGAGCCGGACGGTCTCGCCATGAGCTCCCGGAACCAGTATCTGTCTCCGGAGGAGCGGGCGGCGGCCCCGGTATTGTATCGCAGTCTGCAACGAGCCGCGGCAATGATTCTGGAAGGCGAACGGGACGCCGCCACCCTCCGGCAGGAAATCGAGAAGGAGCTGGCCCGTGAGCCTTTGGCCCGGCCTGAGTATGTCGAGATTGTGGAAACACAGACCCTCGCCCCGGTGGAGAAAATCCGGGGTGAGACGCTCATCGCCCTGGCCGCCTCGTTCGGGCAAACCCGGTTGATCGATAATCTCCTGGTATCCACGCCATGAGCGAAACCCTTCCGGACGAATTCCAGCGATTGCCGGTGGTAGTCTGCGGTGCCGGGCGCGTCGGACTCAGCCTGGTCAACGGATTGACTGCGGCGCATTGGCCCGTGGCCCAGATACTGCTCCGCGACGAGTCGTCTGCCGGAAACCACAGGCTCGCAAAGGATCTGGCGGTGCCGCTGATCCACATCCACCGCTGGCAGGCCCAGATTGCTCCGCATGTCTTGCTGCTGGCCATTCCCGATGACGCCCTGGCGGCGGCGGCCGAACTTCTCCAACACAAATTCGCCACCGTGCCGGCCGCGGGCTGGGTCGCTCTTCATACGTCAGGTATTCATGACGCCGCCATCCTTGCTCCCTTACGGACGGTCGGTATGGCCATTGGTTCCTGGCACCCGGCCCAGACATTTCCTCGGCCGGACAGGACCCTCTTCGCGGGGATTCCCATCACCATCGAGGGTGAACCCGCCGCGATGACCGCCGGCTACCATCTGGCCCTGGCCCTCGGGGCACGCCCTGTCAACGTCACGCCCCAGCTGAAACAACTGTTCCATTGCCTGTGCACCATCAGTTGCTCCCACCTGGCCGCACTGCCGCTATTCTGTCACAGTGCCCTGGCGGCTTATCCGGCGGAGGAACGGCGCCTCTTGTGGACGGCCCTGCTCCATCTGAGCCAGACAACGCTGCAGAATATGTCGGATTCGCCGGATCCCCGGTCGGCCGTGACCGGCCCGGTGGTCCGGGGCGACGACCGAACAGTATCCCGGCATGTGGATCTTCTGACCCGCCAGTTCCCTCACTGGCGACCGATCTACGAAAAACTGAACCACTTTCTGAAAAGAATCCTGCTCTCCCGCTGAGAGGTCGCTGCAGCCAAAGCAGCCGGAATCCATCGGTTCAGTCCGCTGGGCAGATGATTTCGACGGCAGCGGGGCGTCCTCGACCTGCCGCCGGCCTCACCACGCCGAATATTACATTGCGTTCATCCTTCGGAATGCTTATAATTGAGGTCAAACAGACGATTATCCGTATCAGATAAATCAATGAACGCTAAAGACGAGACAAATCTTTCCTGGGCCTTTTTGACGGATGTGGGCCTGAAACGAGCATCCAACGAGGATTCCGGCCTCATTCTGACCCTGAATCTCGATGTGGTCGGTGAGCACAGTACCCTCGGGCTGTTCGTCGTTTCCGACGGCATGGGGGGCAAGGAGCGGGGAGAGCTGGCCAGCAAGATCGCGGTAAAGACCCTGGGCGAAGCGTTTGTGGACTCATTCCTCCGTGCTTCGTTACGTCGGGTGGCCGAAATCGCCAATTACGGCGAACGACTGGAATCCGCCGAGGCGGAGGTTCTTTCTTCACCCGCCACTTTTCTGATCAACGCCATTCAGCAAGCCAATCAACGCATTGGCCGTCTGCGCAGAAACGGCCAGCCGGTGAAAGCTGGAGCCACTGTCACCGCCGGAATCATCACCGATGATTTGCTGACTCTGGGCCATGTCGGCGACTGTCGCGCCTATCTCTTGTATGAAGGTCATTTACGCCAGTTAACCCAGGATCACAATGTGGTCAACGAGATGGTCAAAAAAGGGATTCTCTCCCGGGAAGAAAGCCATGAGCATCCGCAGCGCAGTATTTTGTCCCGGGCGCTGGGCAGCCAGGAAAGTGTGGAAGTGGACACGTCCGTAACGGTCCTGCAAAGCGGCTGCAAAATCCTCTTGTGCACCGATGGTCTTCATTCGATGGTCAGCGAGGAAGACCTGGTTCATGTCTTGTCACGTCCCGATCATCCCAAGATCACCACCGGGGAATTGGTCAATCTGGCCAATCAGGCCGGCGGGAAAGACAATATTACAGTACTTGTCATCAGTTTTCTTTAATCAGTCAGAGGAGGCGTTTTATGGAAAAAAAGGATTCGGACTTGCAGTCCTTTCGTGCCGGGGATTACCGTCGGGCAACGCCCCGAACCCGTCATGAGCGGACCGGCGAAATTGAAAAATCAGATTTGAAGCATTTTCCCTTTCTGGAAAAACTGCTGGAATCCGAGGAAGAAGAAATCGAGAAATTCCAGCTGCTTTGCCAGAATACGTGCCGCAACATCGACACGATGATGACGCATCAATCCGCCGATCCGGAGATGACGGTCATGTGTCAGTCCGCTCTGGCGGCCTATGGACAAAGCCTGAAATTGTTGTCGGAGCTCATCACCCTGAAATATGAGAAACTTCAGCAGCAATCGGACGAGAAGTAGGAGGGGATTATGTTCGCGAAAAAACCGAAGCTTGCCGTCAGGCCGACGACAGAAGAGATCCACTTTTTAATGGAATGCGGCTACCTTTGCCAGGAACTGGGGCGCGGCCAGGCGGCCACCGACATCTTTCTGGGTGTCTCCGCCTTGTGTCCGGACGATCCCCTGCCATGCAGCGCCATCGGCACGTCACTCTTGGCCATGGGACAGGTGAATGAAGCCGCCGAGCACCTGCAGAAAGTGCTGGCCGCTTTTCCTGATGACCCCCTGACACTGGCCCATCTCGGTGAAGCCTATCTCTGCCAGAAAAACACCGCCGAGGCGCGACGATTTTTTAAACAGAGCCTGGAAAAGGATTCGACCGGGCCAGGGGCGGAGATCGCCCGGGGCTATCTTGAACTGATGAGAGAACTGGAATAAATTCAGACAGGGTTATGAATGCCGAAACCGAACGGGACACCGTCAATCAGCTGATCGAGAAGTATGTCTCCTACGCCGAGGCGCTGGCCCGTTCGCTGGCGCCACGGCTCCCCTTGCAGCTGGAGATGGACGAAGTCCTGTCCCTGGCCCGGATGGGACTGGTGGAAGCCGCCCAGAAATTTGACGCTTCCCGACAGGTTTCTTTCAAGACCTTCGCTTATTATCGCATCCGAGGAGCGATCTATGACGGCATTCGTTCCGTGGGACCGCTTTCGCGGGAGCAGGTCCTCAAGCTGAAATTTCAACGGGGCATGGACTACTACCTCCAGCAGGAATCCGGGACGCGGAATCCCGCCGACATGAAAACAGGCCACCCCGACCTGGAACGCCTGAAAAATCTGATGACCACCATGACCTCGGTTTACCTGCTCTCTATGGACAGCACCCTGGAGCACCGCGAGCTGCCGTCGGAAGGCGCGGAATCGCCACTCGAGAGCTGTGAAAAGAGCGAAGCCATCACCTGGCTCCGCCAGGCGATAAAACAGTTATCCGCCCAGGAACAGCAGATCATCCGCATGTACTATTATGAGAACAAGACCCTGGATGAAATCGGTCAAATCCTTGATTTATCCCGGTCATGGGTTTGCCGGATGCATGCGCGGATAATCAGGAAACTGCACCAAATTTTCAAGAAGGCCGAGCTTGGCGGCAAGACGATACTGAGGGTGTAGCCGAGCCCCGTCAGTATGTCTTTTTCCCCAGGCTTTGGGATAGGGTATCTTCATGTCGCCCACTGGACCACTTCCTGAATTGCAACTCAAGACCCGCGACCAGGCCCTGGTGATCCTGGGAACCCTGTTCGAAAAAAACGAGCTGGAAGCGATGTTGCAGTATCTTCCGGAAGATCGTCGCGAAGAATTGACGCCCTGGGCGGCGATTCTCCGGGATATGCCGGGCAAGGATCGGGTGAAATTCGCCCTGGGCCGCCTCAAGACGTTTCTGGATCCAGCCTATCTCGAAAAGATAGATGAAATCCATCCCAGCTGGATCGCCCGCTTCCTGGAGAAAGAGCCTCCGGCCCTGGCGGGGATGGTTCTGAAATCACTCCCCGCCCGCTATGTATCCCGGGTCCTGAGTATCATGGATGAAGAAAGGGTCCACGATATTCGCCGGATCTTCAAACAACTGAACCCCAACCCCCGGGTGCGGGAACTGCTGCTGCTGATTCTGGTTCGGCAGTTCAACCTGATCAACCGCCTGTCGGGTATCGGCAAGGATCCCTTCGAAATGCTGTTTTTCCTCAACGGCAGCGAATTAATGATCCTCATCGAGGAACTGGGAGTGGCCGAACTGGCCATGGCCTGTCAGAATTTACCTGAAAAGGATTTCGCCTACATCAGTAAAAAACTGCCCGACAAGATGCAGGAAAAAATCCAACTCAAGCTGGAACAGTATCGGGATATTGAACCGGAACGGATCCGCCGGGCGCGACGCTGCTTTTTGCATATGAAAGACGAGAAATACTATGAAAAGGGGCAATTGATCCATTTTACGGCGTTGCACATTCTGGCCCAGGCCCTCTATGATATTTCGGAACAGCGGATCAATTTTCTCAAATACAAATTGCCCGTCAAAACCGGCCTGTTGCTGGAACACCTGATCAGGGGAAGGAAGGTCACGCCCCCATCCGAGGAGATCGGGGAGTCACGGCGTGAGATTATGGAAAAAATCGTCTATCTATCTGAAATTGATCGAATTCGCTCCCTGTGGAAACATTATTGGCGAGGATGAATTATGCAAGGAAAAATCATCAAGGGCGGCCTACCGGGCGATTCCGCTGACGACCGCAATGATTTGGATCTATCTTCCCTGGCCAAAGACCGGCAGGTCCTCAAGGGGAACGTCGTCGAGGCGCTGGATTCGGCGGACAAGATCATCCAGGAAGCCCGGGATAAGGCGGCGGCGATCCTGGAGGAGGCCCGTCACAACAGCGAGGAAATGCGGCAAAAGGCCCAGGGGGAAGGATATGAGACAGGGCTGGCGGAACTGAACGAGACCATACTCAAGTTCAAACAGGAGTATCGCGAGATCCTGAATAATGCGGAAAAGGACCTGTTGCAGCTCAGCCTGAAGGTGGCGGAGAGAATCATCGGCCGCGCCCTAGATATGGAACCGGCGCTGTTGCTGGATATCATTCATAATGCACTGCAATCCATCAAATACCAGCGGGAGATCCGAATCCGCGTCAATCCGGAGCATGTCCCCTATCTGAAGGAAAACAAGATGCAGCTGTACGCCATGCTGGGGGAGAGCAAGGAAATTGAAATCGTTGAGGATCCATTGGTAAAGGGCGACGGGTGCATCATCGACACGGAAATCGGCACCATCGATGCCCGGCTGGAGACACAACTGCGCGTTGTCGAGAAATTTCTCATCAAAACCTGAGGAGCCATCACATGGCGTATCTTGAACTGAAGCTGGCCGGCGGCCAATATCACAAAATTTTTCTCCAGGACGGTCCGAACACCGTCGGCAACGGGGAGCAGGCCACCATCCGGATCAAGGATCCGCTGATTGCGCCCGAACAGGCCCTCATTACGCCCGCAGGAGATGCCTTTCATCTGCGCAACCTGGTACCGTCCAACACGATATACCTCAACGGGAGCGTGATGACGGAGGAAGCCGTTCTGGGCGATGGCGACGAATTGATCATGGGCAGCACTCGCTGCCGTTTCCACCTTCTCGACCTCGACCGAACCCAGGAAATGCTCGAGATCTCCGTCCAGAAAGAGGCCATGGAGATGGATCAGACCATCGCCACAGCCCGCCGGCCGCCCGAAACCGTTGGCAAACCGCTCATGCCCACCCCACCCTCGACGAAACGGGACGTCAGGCGGGATGGTCCGACTCCCCGTCCACCTGCCCCCCCTCCACTCACCCGGCAGGATTTGGAAGCGAATCCGTACCTGGAAATAACGGAACCGGGTCAGGCGACTCGCTTCTTCCCGTTGAACGTACCGGAAATAACCGTCGGAACCCGTTCCGAGTGCGACCTCTGCCTCAATGATCCAAACGTGGACGAACGTCATCTGAAATTCATCGTTCGGGAGGAGATGATCTCCGTAACTGACATGGACAGCCGAAGCGGTGTCCTGCTGAACGGCAAACGGGTGGCCCGGGAGGTTCTCAAGGATGGGGACCAGATCAAAATCGGGCATACACTCCTCGTTTTTCACCCGCCCATGTCCCCGGAACCCGGGCCGGAGGAAGAGGCCGGCGAAAGCCCCGCTGCCGCCGCCATGACCACCGCCAGAGCGGAGTCATCAACCAAGCCTTTTTTCCAACGCTGGGCCCTGCTTCTTCCCCTTATCGCGCTGCTTTTCGTGGCCATGGCCCTGGTGGCTTTCCTGATTTTCCGGGCGATCTATCAGCCCAAGGCTGCTATCGGCGTGGATGATGCCCGCGCGGCGCTGCATGATCTACTGCATCATCGGCAATGGGAAGAAGCCCAATCGTATTTGGAACAGAAGCCGGTCCTGCCTTTACCCGACGAGGATTTTACGCGGTTTCGGCAGCAGATCGAGACGGAAAAACGCAGCGCCCGGTATGCTGAAGACGTTGCCATGGCTCTGGCCAAAGACCAGTTCAATCCGGCGCTGGACCTCTATTTCAAGATACCGGACAACAGTGTTTACCATCCGGAAGTCAGCCGGAGACTCATCAATCATCTGGAAAAAAGGGTGGATGACATACTGGACCGCCCGGCTTCGACGGCCGATTACTCGGCCATCATCGACCTCAGCGAAAAGATGCTGCAGGTCCGGCCGCAATATAAACCGGCGTTGGCCTATATCTGCCTCGCCTATATCGGTCAGCGACTATGGCCGGAGGCCCGTCAGGCCGCCGAAACGATGGTCAGGACCTGGCCCGAAGCCGCCGAAGGCTACTACTACCTGGCCCAGGCCATTTATTGGCAGGGGCACTACGACACGGCCCTGATCCCTATCAACGAAGCTCTGCGTCTGGATCCGGAGAATGCGGAATATCTGTTCTTGCGGGCCAAAATCGAAATTCTCATGGAACGCCTTAATGATGCCCGTCTCGATCTGGATCAGGTGCTGAAAGAAAGGCCGCAGTGGGCCACCGCCCGCGATTTGTACAAGAAACTAACCGGCCAACAGCCGATGGTGAGCGAACCGGATGTCCAGCGCACAGCGGAGGAAGAGGACCAGCACCGCCAGATGCTGCAGCAACGCCGGGATCAGGCCGAATGGGATCGCGGGGAACAGAAGGCCCGGGCGGCATTCACCGCCGGCAATCCCGATCAGGCCACCCGGGAGCTTGGAAATCTCATGACTCGCTACCCCAAATCAAAGCGTCACGGGAACTGGCAGGCAATGGCCACCTCGATGAAACGGATCGAGACATTAAACGCGGAGGCCGAGACGCTCTCCGAACAGGATTTCACTGCGGCCGTCGCCAAATGGGAACAGATGCGAGAGATCGAGAAGAACACCCTGGGCCAGGCGGAGAGCCCGTTCGCGCATAGCGCCGCGCAAAAAATCGCCGCCTTCTATACCCGAAGGGCCGCCGAGGATGTTCAACAGGGTGAAATGGCCAGGGCCTATATTCTCGCCGGCAAGGCATTGGAATGGGATCCCCGGGATGCCGAGGCGGTCGGTATCCGGAGACGGGTCGAGGATAGAGCGGCCGACCATTATCGGGAGGGCTTCCGCCTGTATCAGCACGGCAATCTGGACGATGCACGTAAAAACTGGGAGGAGGTCTGCCGCCTCCTCGAACCGGAGAATCCGTGGTACAAAAAAGCCCGGGAGAAACTGGACGAACTGCAGCAAATGAAATAGGAATAGGGTTGCCTTCGGTGACGTGATACGTCCACCGGCGATGATCCACTCCTGGTGGAAGGATTTCCCATGATAAGGTACAGTCAAAACAAGAGCAAGCCGTGGAAAAAGCAAATAGGAAATCCACGGCGGACGAACCTGCAGCACGCCTGTTTCTGCTGCCTGTTCCTCCTGTTCATTCTGCTGGGTGGTGTGACGGCCGCACCGGACAAGAAGCACGAGCTCAAGGCGGACAAGGCGTATGCCGAAGGCGATTTTAAAAAAGCCGTCAAGGAATACAAGAAGGCTGTCAAGGAAGAGCCCAAGAATGTCGAATTGCGCTTCAAACTAGCCCAGGCCTTTCTGAAGAAGGGCGAAGTGGACGAGGCCATGGCCGAATTCATCCGGGTGACCAACATGGCGCCGGACCATGAGGGCGCCTATCAACACCTGGGCGATTTTTTCTCCGTCAAGAAGCAGCCGGACAAAGCCGCCAAGGCATACGAGAATCTGGTACGCATCAAACCGGACAGCGCGCAGTATCATTTCCAGTTGGCCAAGGAACTGGACAAACTATATCAGACGGATAAGGCCTTGCTCCATTTTTACCGCACCATTCTGCTCAATCCCGACGTTGAGGACGCTTACCCCTATCTTTTCAAACTTTTGCGGCAAAAAATCGTTCAAAATCCACAAGATCCCGACGCCCACATGGTGCTGGGGAGAGTCTACAAGCTGCACGGCGACATGGGAGAAGCCCGCGCCCAGTTCGCCGTGCTGGTTCAGCTACAGCCGCAAGCCAGAGACGGCTGGGAGGAATTGCTGGAGGTTTGCACGACGCTGCAGGACTGCCAGTGCGAAACCACGGCCCTAAGGGGATTGCTGGAATTTCAGCCGAAAAATCTCGCGATGATCGACCGGATAGTGGAAGTCAGCCGGCGTTGCGAGATGTGGGATCAGGCCAAGGAATATCTGCAGTTGAAAACGGAATTGGCACCCGGCGACGCCACCGCCTATGCTGATCTGGGTCGTCTCTACCAGCGGGAGAACAACCGCATTCAGACTTATTTCTACTTCCAGAAATATCTGCAGAATTGCAGTGGCTGTCCCGACAGTGACGAGATCCGCCACTGGTGCCGGAACGAGGAGTTGGCCAGCCCCGAAATCGCCGCGCAGTACGAAGGATTCCTGCAATTCGAAGCCGGTGTGGATGCATTCCGTAACGGGAATTTCAGTACCGCCCTGTCCTTACTCGAGCAGTCGAAGAGCCAGTATTTCAGTTTCGCGCCGCTTCACTTTTACCTGGGCCAGACCCTTGAAGAGCTTGACCGCCGCGGGGAAGCCCTCTTTGCCTACAAGGAAGCCATCAAGCTGCAGCCGGATAACGCCGAATATTGGTTTTTTCTCGGCAAGGCGCTCGATGCCTTGCAGATGTATTCGGATGCGGTTGTCTGTTTCGGTAAGGTGACGGAAGTCGATCCCGCCGACACCTACGGGTATGGGGAGCGGACTCAAAACATATTGCAATCTTATACTGAAAAGGGAATAATGAAGAAAAAAAAGATCTTGGAATAGGGGCGGCGATTTCAAATGATTAAACTCATCGTGAAGGCCAAAGACCACGACGAAGAAAAAGAGTACAACTTTGATCAGAACATTATCAAGTTTGGCCGGTTCAAAACCAATGACCTCGTCTTGCCCGGCGCCAACATCTCCCGTCAACACTGTACCATCACCCGTGAAGAAGGTGAATTTCACATCACCGATACCAGTTCCAACGGCACCTTACTCAACAAAAAGCTCATCGGGCGGGGAAATCATCTGCCGTTGCGCAGTGGTGATATGATCGAACTCGGCGATTTTATCGTCGAATTTCAGCTGTTTGTGCCGACGGAAGAATTCGAAAAAACCACCGATTATCTCCAGAAGCGTTTCGAGGAACTGATGGCGGGTTCCACAACCGAGCCCGAGTATCCCACCCTCCTGATCATGGGGGGCCCGACGGCCAACACCCGCCTGGAGTTGATTGATGAAATGGAAGAAATCTTGCTGGGCCGCACACCCGATTGCCCGGTTCAGATCCCGTCCCCCACCGTTTCCAAGCACCACGCCCGTATCATCCGTCGCGGCACCATCATTGAACTGGAAGACCTGCACAGCGCCAACGGAACGTTCGTCAACAACGTGCCCGTCACCGGCACCTACCGCCTGAAGGATCGTGACGAGATCGTACTGGGCCAGCGGGGGGAAGGGGATCCCATCCGCATCATCTTCTCTTTCCCCAGCGCGGCCATGGAAAAGGCCGCGGAGGAGATCGCCGAGGCCCCGGCGACGGTGCCCATGTCCGAAGAGGAAGTGGCGGCCCGGATCGCCGAGGAAAAAAAGGCTCATGAGGAAACCGGCGGCGCAGTCGCAGAGGCCGCCGTCGCCCCTCCTCCGGAACCGGCACCGACCCCTTCCGAGCCCAAACCCGGACCCGCCCCCAAGGCCCAGTCCACAGAAGAACCGCCACCACCCGCGACGCTGCCGGGCGGGCCACCGGAAGAGATCAAAACCGGCTGGGGCATCATGGAGTACATCATTTTTGGAGCCGTGGGGCTGGCCGTCCTGGTAGTGATCGTCCTGCTGATCCTGTTCATGATGTGAGGCCGGATTCCACCCGACCCCACTCCGGCGCTATCCTTCGTATTCCTGGTAGATTACCGATCCACACGACTTGCAGTGTGAAGCGTCCACGTCGTGAAATCGAAGGCCGCACGTAGGGCAAGTGATATCCCTTTTCCGGGAACGGAGCCATTCCCGCACGATCTGACCGGCCTGCCAGGGAATCAGGATAATACCGGACATGATCATCAGAACCGTCACCCACCGGCCTGTCTCCGAAACAGGGATGATATCCCCGAAGCCGACGGTCGTCAATGTCACCACCGTGTAATAGAACGCATCACCGAATGTGCTAACCCGGCTGTTAATGCCGTTCTCCACGATGAAAAAGACACCCGAGGAGATGAAGAATATGATGAAGATGGTCAGCGCCAACCGGACCACCTTCAGCACATACATGGTGATATTGCCGAAGAAAAAATCGGGATCGACCATGAAGCGCAGGAAACGAAAAATCCGGAATACCTTGAAAACGCGGATAATCTGGACGAACAAAATGGATTTGGATGGATCCGTGAAAAACATCAGGAAAATCGTCGGCAGGATGGCCACCAGGTCGATCAGAGAGTAGATGTTCCGCAGATGCCGCCAGCGGTTTTCGGCGGCGTATAAACGCAACAGGTATTCCAAGATAAAGAAAGTGACGACGACAACCTCCGTTTTCCACAGTAAATGCCGGGCGGCCTCAGGAATGGGGTATGTTTCCAGTACAAACAGGATGCAGACCAGTAAATTCATTGAAATGATAAAGATGTCGATGCCTTTGCCAAGCCGGGTCTGACAATCGATCAGGTAAAACTGGAGGGTCTGGCGGAGAGTCATCCCGGTGCTGTCAGCCCGCTGGGCCGCCGTCGGTCGGGATGGCGGCCGATCTTTCTTGCTGCCGGTCTGTGTCATGCCTGTGTTCTCCTTGGCCCGGTCAAGGCTTCGCGTTGCGCGGCCGCATCACGCGAGGTGGAACGGATAAGACATTTCAGGTCTCACGGCCACTACATCCGCCATTAATACCGGTGGATTCCTTGCTCAGAAGAAACTATAATAATACCGGTTCGCCATGTCAACGTGGACGATTTTCCGGCATGGCCATTTTGGTTGGGTGTTGACCCAAAACATGCTGCTGTACGCGTCCCCGTCCCGCGAGCCTGAGGCACAGCATGATTACGGATAAGGAGAGATTTCGGCACGATATGAACTCAGCATCACTTCGCCTGGATTTTCGCTCCTTGACCCCGGCAACCTGGGATGATTTCACGGCCTTGTTCGGCGAGCGGGGTGCCTGTGGCGGCTGCTGGTGCATGTGGTGGCGGCTGACCCACGCGGAATTCGAGCGGAACAAAGGTGACGGCAACCGGTCAGCCATGCAAGCCATCGTCCAGAGCGGCGAGGTGCCGGGTATTCTGGCCTATTGCCAGGCGGAACCCATTGGCTGGTGCGCCGTGGCGCCCCGGGAGCGTTTCGCCCGCCTGGCCCGGTCCCGCATTCTCAGGCCGGTGGATGACCGGCCGGTCTGGTCCGTCGTCTGCTTCTTCATCCGCAAGGATTTCCGCCGCCGAGGCGTCAGTATCGCCCTTCTTCGTGCCGCCCTGGACCACGTCCGCCGCTGCGGGGGCGATGTGGTCGAAGGGTATCCGGTGGAGCCCAAAGACGGCCGTTTGCCCGACGCCTTCGTTTGGCCCGGCCCGGCGGCCACATTTCGGGCGGCGGGTTTCACCGAAGTGGCCCGGCGCTCGCCGACACGGCCCATCATGCGCTTTTATCTCACACCATAGGCAGGCCGGATCGTATCCCTCTCCCTCCCCCGGACCACCGCCTATACAGCGAAAATTTTCCGGTGGCAAACACAAACATTTTGACGCTCGCCAACGTATGTTGTCACTTGCAATGAATATTTCTTCGGGAGGATTGTATGAGCAAACACGCCGGTTTTCATCGCCGCGATTTCCTGCGCACGACTGCCCTGGGTGCCATCGGGGCGAGTGCATTGACCCGCGGAACACTTCTCGGGGCTGAAAATTCCGTGCCGGGAACGCCTGGAATCAGGGAATACCGCCTGCTGGGACGGACCGGTTTCAAGGTCTCGGATATCAGTTGCGGCTTCGTCGGCGATGCCGGTGTGCTCAACGCCTTGCTGGACAACGGTGTGAACTATATCGATACGGCCGAGAGCTATGAAAACGAGGAACTGGTGGGCAAGGTCGTCAAGGATCGCGACCGCAAGAAGATCTTCATCACCAGCAAGCTGGAATTGAAAAAGGAGGACCTCACCAAGGCCTCCATCCTCGCCCGGGCGCGAAAATGCCTGGAACGACTACAAACCGAATATCTCGATTGCATGATGATCCACTCCGCCGAGAATCGGGAAATCCTTTTCACCGATGGGTTTCACGAGGCCATGCGTGAACTCAAATCCGAAGGTCGCGTGCGCTATCTGGGCGTCTCCAATCACGGCTCCAACTGGTACCGGGATCCGGAAGAGACCATGCAGAAAGTTCTTACGGCTGCGGCCGAAGACGGCCGGTTCGACGTGTTCCTCATGGCCTATAACTACGTTCAGCAGGACATGGGGGCCGAGGTACTGGAATTGTGCCGCCGGAAGAACATCGGCACCACCCTGATGAAAACCAACCCGGTGGGGCAGTATCACCTGGTCAAGACCCGGGTGGAGCGATTGGAGAAGGAAGGGAAGGAAGTCCACCCCCTCTTCCGTTCGGGTCTGGATCGTCTGAAACAGAAAGTGGAAGCGGCCCAGGAGTTCATCCAAAAATACAACCTCAACAATCCGGCGGAGATTCGCGCGGCCGCCCTGCGCTTCTGTTTGTCCAATTCCAACGTCAGCACCGTCTGCATCGGTTTTCGCAATTTCGAACAGGTGGATGAGTACATGGCACTCTCCGGCTCCCGCCTGGAACCGGTGGACGAAAAGAAGCTGAGCGCTTTTTCCCGCAGCGGGGCCATGTTCTACTGCCGTCATGCCTGCGCCCAGTGTGAAAGCAGCTGTCCCCACGCTGTGCCCGTTAACAAAATCATGCGCTACAACCACTATTTCGACGCCCAGGGGCGTGAAAAGGAAGCCATGGCCAAATACCAGCGCCTCGATGCCGCTAAGGCCGATTTGTGCCGTGATTGCGACGGGTACTGTGAGGCCGCCTGCCCCTATGGGATTCCCATCCAGGGCCTGCTCAATCTGGCTCACCGTCGCCTGACCCTGGTCTGAATATCCGGCGAGACCGGCCGATTCTCCCTTCCGCGGGACCGTCGCCGGCGGCGGTCTGCCCGGATTCCCCACCATCCCCGGTCGATCCGCCAAGCCGCACGGCCACTCCCTGAACCCGCCCCTTCCGCGGATGTTGTGGTAAAATAGGGCGACCGTTTCGCCACGGAAGTCCAAGCGCCCTTCGGTCATTTCTCTTTGGGGAGGCGAGAGATGGATTGCGACAACAAATCCCGCAACGATACCTTTTGCAATTGCACCTATCCCGGTTGTCCCAAACACGGCGTCTGCTGTGAATGCGTCGCCTATCACCGCTCGCGGGGTGAACTGCCGGCCTGCTATTTCACCGACGAACAGGAAAAGACCTGGGATCGTTCCATCGCCTACTTCGTCCGGTGTCATTCACGCTGAGCACTGCCCCTCCGTTGCGTTCGCCTGTTGGTTGAGCAGGCACCCCCACCCTGCTGCCGCCAGGCGGACATGCCCGCCGTGGCCCCTCCGGTGCCCCCCCCACCCGTGTTAGGCAGGGACCATCGATGAATCCCCGCCAGAAACAGCCGCTCCGGGGCCCCCTCAGGGCTGATTCAGCATGGCGATGAGTTCGGCCAAATCCACGCTGTCTGCCTGGCCGTTGCCGTTGCAATCGCCGTTCCAGGTGCAGATATCCCCGGCTGCCACATTGCCGGCCAGATATCCCGCCAGCAGGATCAGATCCTGGGCGTCCACCACGGCGTCTTTGTTGACGTCCCCCGCCCGGCCGCGGGAAAACGTCCAGTCCACGCCGGCATTGGCCCAGTCTGAATTGAGCAGTGCGGACCCATCACCCACCGCCCGGACGTTCCACTCGTATTGCGCGCCGAACAGGCAGCCGCTCAAGGTCCAGGTGGTGCCGTCGGCGGCGATGGTCTCATAGGAATAGTCGGGGGCTCCCGTCAACCGGTAGCGGACCTCGTAGCCCAACTCGTTGGGACTGGTGTTGGTGTCCGTCCAGTCGATCTGGATGTCGGGCGGCAGGTTGCCAGCTCCGGCGGACGGGGAGGAGAGCAGTGGCGGCAGCAGTGTGGGCAACGCGTAAGTCATGAAACTCCAGTCAGTTTCTGCATTGGCCCACGGGGAATCCGCGGCGGTGGCGCCGTCACCCGTCGCCCGAACGTTCCAGACATACTCCGTGCCGTTCTCCAGCCCGTCCAGCAGAGCCGACACCGCATCGGCTCCGGCCAGCATGGTGCTGTAATCGGGATCCGTTGCCCGCTTGTACCGGATTTCAAACCCGGTTTCATTGGGCGAGCTGTTGGCGTCGACCCACTCCAGCAGCAGGGATGTGGACTGATCCGTCGCGCCATTCACCGGCGTCGTCAAGGTGGGTGGCAGCAGCGCCGTAATCTCGGCCAGCAGATGATCCAGGATGGCCTGCATCAGGGCGTGTCGGTCCGCCTCGGCGACGATGTTTTCGAAGGGGAACGCCGTAAATGCGGATCGGACGGCGCTGTCCGTCGAATAGACACCCCCGATGTCCGCTGTACCGGTGACGCCGAACAGCGGCGCGGCGGCGTCGGTGGGAATGACCAGATCGAAATAGGACGACATGGGCGTGATCTGGTTCAGATCGGCCGACAATCCCGACCATTCGCCCAGGCCTTCCACGGCCGAATAGTCACTCACATCGCTATCGTACCAGTCGACACCGAGGTAGTCCCGCAGAAACGAGCCGGGTGCGCTGTTCCCCGCGCTTCCACCCACCAGGCTGTAGATGTAGTCCTGGGAAGAGAAATAGAGGGTGCCGCCGGAATCCAGGTAATCGCGCAGTGCCGTCTCCTCGACGCCGGTCATCGTACTGCCGCTGTTGAAGTCGTCACCCGTGGTCCAGACGATGGCGCGGTACTGGGTCAAAAGATCCAGGGTGACCGGATTGGAACTGGTGCGCAGGAATACATCATGGGTGTAACCGGCCGCCGTGACGGACGGCGTGATATAGCCCGAGAAATCGGATCCGGAGTCGCCGTTGACGACCAGTACCTCGTCGCCGTCGGTGGCGAACTCCCAATCCACCACCGCGCCCCATGGGGAATCAACGGTGAAATTTTGATCACCCGTGGCCCTGACATTCCAGCAGTATTGTGTCAGACCGAGCAACGCGGGCAAGTCGGCCGTGAGGGTTCCCGCCGGCAGGGCCAGATACTGGTACTGGGCGTCATTGCGGCGCCGGTAGCGGATTTCCATGCCCGCTTCCTCGGGCGACGTATTGGTATCCAGCCAGGTCAGCGTGACGGACAGCGGGTCCAGCCCCGTCTGCCCCGGGGTCGGCGTCTGCAGTGCCGGCGGCAGCAGTACGAGGGGGGTCAGGGTTGTGAACGTCGCCTCTTCGCCGTAGACTACTCCCCAGCCCGATTCCACCACTGCACGGTACACATACGGCGTCGACGGCTGTAATCCGCTGATATCCACCTGATAGGGGACATCGGCGATGTCCGCGCCGAGAGAGACCGCGGCAGTCTGCTGGGAGTATACGCCGGTTGCGGTACCGTATTCGAAATAACCGATAGCATTGCAGCCCTGTGGATTGCCCCGGCCGTGCAGCCGGGCGACGGTTCCACCCACCTCCGTGGCCGGATCCGTCTGTGCCACCGGCATGTCGTCGCAGGGATCCCATTCCACTGTGATGGTCCCTTCGTAGGGCACCAGGTTGCGACCCGTCACGACCACGTCCAGGGTAGTCGCCGCGGCGGGTGCCGGATTCAGGGTCATATCCACGGTACCGCCCGTGATGGTGCCCCGGCCCAACAGCACTCCGTTGTCACTGACGGCCACCTGGGCCCCGTCAGCGGAACAGGTGACAATCACCTGATCGACACCCACCGGTAGGGTGGCGGTGTGGCTCACCACCAGCGCCGTCTGCGGACCCAGCCGCAGCATCATCTCCGGATCGCCGAACCATTGGAAGAGGCGGAATTCGTAAAGGGTGTCTTCACTATCCCCTTCAAAGGTATACATGTAGTGCTTGGCGTACATCAGCGCCTCGGCCGGCCGCCAGGAGTGGGCATAGGAGTTGCCGCCGTCATCCGTGTCATAATCATTCCAGAACGAATCGTACAGGCCATGGGTCAACAAGTCGTTATACCCTGAATAGCTGACTTCCGTCGCGGCGACGAGCCCCACCGCTCCAGCGCCGGCCAGGCGCTGAAACGCCTCGGCGAAACAGGGGCTGCCGTGATCGAACTTGCCGGTGAGGCAGTTGATGGAAAAAACTACCGGTGTCCGGCTCCCGTTGCTCAAATCGGCGTAGATGTTCGCAGTGGTGAACGGCGGCTCGCCCCAGCCGTCCTCGCCACCGTGGTCGCGGTGCTGCACCAAAGCCACACCGGCGTTGATGGCGTCGATGACGTCCTGGGTGGAAGTGGGCTTGTCGGTGAACAGGGCGGCATCCGCTGCGGGTACAGTGAAATCCGACGGATCCGGAAACTCTGGTCGGTGCGGATAGCTGTCGCTGCGATAATGATACGGGTCACAACTCAGGCTGTCGGTGGTGGCGGCCGTATAAATGCCGGCGCCCACCGTATCGCGCATGAAATGCATGACATGGGTACCCGTCTCGAAAAACCAGCGGTCGGCGTAGCAGTTGTAGTCGTTGTAGTCCTGCAAGTAGGCAGCCAGCAGGAAATCGTTGTACCAGTCGGCGGCGACGGGCGTCCGGTCATAGGCCAGGATCTTGTCCACCACGGTGGTGCACTGGGCTTCCGTTTCCACGCTGATCCGGCCCAGCACTACGTCCGGGAAATAATCGGTACCGTCCAGCAGCGTGTACGGCAGGTCCGACACGAACGCCCCGCCATAGGCATCGGGCGATACGGGGTAACCGGGTATCTGCGGCTGATCGCCCACCAGCAGCACATAGGTCAGGCTGGGCGTGGTGTCGTAAACACCTTGCAGGTAACTGAGGACATCGGCGGCGGCCGTCCCCGTGACACTGGTCGGGACGACATCGACCTCGTACCCCTTGCGACGCTTCCAGTCGGCCAGCGGTTCGATTTCCTCCAGAAAATCATCGGCCACAATGACCAGATATTCCACGGTGCCGCTTTTCTGATGGAGGTTCTTCATGGACCGCTCGGGGATGCCGTTGAGCAGAAACGTGTCGAGGCAGCTGTCGAAAAAAGGATGCGCGCGGTCGCTCCCCCGGGCGCTTTTAATGGGATCCGCTTTCCCCTCGAAGGTGATGGCGAGCCGGAGCCGCTTCAAGGCGGTGATCTCCTGCTGCCCCGGATTGACCTGCAGCGGCTGCACCTGAAAGCCGATGACCCGGGTGCCCCGGATGACCCCGTCCAGTGTCAGGCGGGCCGGCGTGACAGGAAACGTTCGGTTTTTCGCATAGGTTTCCCTGTTCCAGACGAATTTCGGCTCGTGGGGGCCGCAATCCGGCTCCGGCGGCTGGTGCGGAAACACCTGCACCGCCTCCATGGCGACCACCGTCTCCAGCTCTATCAGCTGATAATTGAACTTCATTCCGTGGGGCAGGTGCAACATGATGTGGCGAAACGGCAGTTCCGGCTCCCCGACATCCCCCCGACTGCCGCAACGGGGGATGGTCAGCTGGTGGAAAATCTCGCCCTCCCGGGGGATGGGATGGGCATAGAAACCATAGATCGTCATGGTCACTTCCAGGCCGGTTGGCGTCTCCACGACATGCACATCCGGTGCCTGACCGGGATACAGGCTGCCCAGGTCCACCCAACCGGCTTCCGAGTCACCCCGGACTCCCACAAAGCCCATCATCATCAGAGCAATCATCATGGCTGCAGTTCTCTTCACGCTTCTTCCCTCACATGATATTTTTGGTATGAATACAAGCCGTCGCTCGACGTCCATCCCGAAGTCTATACACGTCGGCGCGCAAGCCCATTACGCTCAACCTGTTCCGCAAAAAAATCCGGTGAAGGATCACAGGGAGAATGCACTCCGCACAGGGATTCTGTCCACGGTATATCGTCCATCCACGTCGTTTAGTCTGAATGAAAAGCGGATTATACCGGCAACGTCCAACGAAAACAACAGAATAGGCAAAAAAATATCTCCGTTCGTCCCGTAAACGGCCATGACGGCCGCCGGCTATCATCGGCACCCGTGGA
>JAFGRT010000016.1 GCA_016935015.1 Acidobacteriota bacterium
CGCGTCCTGGTAGCCGAAACATGCAGTCACCATCCCATCGAGGACGATATCGGTCGCGTGAAAATCCCCCTCTGGCTGTCGGAAAAAGTGGGCGGACCGCTGCAGGTCAACCATGTGCAGGGCCATGATTTTCCCGATGATGTCTCATCGTACCGGCTGATCATCCACTGCGGCGCCTGCATGTTCAACCGCAAGGAGATGCTTTCGCGCATCCTGCGCTGCCGCGCCCAGGGCGTGCCCGTCACCAATTACGGGCTGGTCATCGCCTATTGCCAGGGCATCCTGGATCGCGTCGTGGCCCCGCTGCACCGCCGGCCAGCCTGCGAATCCCGGCCGTCGGTGCGGGGGTGATCCGTCGGCCCGGCCGTCAGACACCGAGCAGGGCCTGCCGCAGGCGATGCCAGATGGCCTCCAGCCACTCGCGGTGCTCCGCTTTCATCAGGCAGGAACGCAGGCAGTACACGCTCTCCGCATCCCATTGGATAGACCACGTCTTTTCCACAATATCTCTCGGAAAGGCGGCCACGGCCAGATGGAGGTCCTCCCCGGCGGCCGCCTGGAACAGGGCGCGCGATCGCCGCGAAATGTCGCCGGCCGAGGCCGCCCGGGGCGCCCAAACCACGATGTCAAGTTCCGGTGGAAACAGCGTCATAAAATCGTCGTCACACCTGATTTTTTGCCATAGGGCCAGGGCGGCGGAGCGGCAGTCCTGCAGGCTTCGGGCAAACTCGCCGCCGCGAATGTACGGAAGCAGGCGCTGGGTTGCCCACAGGGCCACGGCGGCTGCGCCGGCCCGCGAGCATTCCAGGCTGATTTCGCCCAGGTGGAGATCGGCCGAACTGAAATAGGTGTAGGGCGAATCGTGCTTGTAGAAACGGCCCACCGCCGGGTCCCGGAACAGGACGCAGCCGCAACCGTAAGGCTGCAGGCCGTGCTTGTGCGGATCGACGACGATGGAATCGGCCTCGGCCAGGCGGTCGAAGGCGGTGCGCGTTTCCGTCTCCAGGTTGTCAGCCAGGATGAAATAGCCGCCGTAGGCCGCGTCCACGTGCAGCCGAAAGCCATAGCGCTCCCGCAGCGCCAGGATATCCGGCAGAGGGTCCACGGCGCCGGTGGCGGTGGTACCCAGGGTGGCCACCACGGTGCCAACCTCCTCACGGCGCAGCACGTCCTCCAGGGCGTTGGCGTCCATTTTCGCCCGGGCGTCACAGGGGATCACCCGAAACGGCAGTCCCAGCACGTCCGTCAGCCGCTGGTGGGTGTAATGGGCCTGGGCCGAGGCGACCACGGTTTTGCCCGGTTGCAGCCGGCCGGCGATCCAGAGGGCCTCCATGTTGGCCAGGGTACCGCCGCCGCACAGGTGCCCCAGGTGCCGCTCCCAGCCGAACATGTGGGCGATGGCGGCCACCGCCTCCTTCTCCATGGCCGAGCTGGCCCGGCCGCCGTCGTAGGCGTGATTGTTGGGATTGATCCACAGGGCCAGCATGTAGGCCAGCCGGGCGACGGGATGGGGCGGCTTGAGCATCTGGCCGGCATACAGCGGGTGTTGATAAGGAAAATTGTCCTGCAACCGGGTGGCCGCATCCAGCAAGACCGGCCGCCAGCGGTCCAGGTCCACGGTGATTTCATGTTCAGGCAAATGAGCGAAGCCGTCCTCCAGTCTCTCCAGCGCATCCCGCAGCAAAGCCAGGCTTTCTTTTTCCAACCCCATGACCGTCCTCCTTCCCGGTATCCATTGCGCCGAAGATCCCCGCCGGCATGTCATCCACCGCCGAAGGCCGCCGGTTCCATTCAACCACGACCGGGCAGCCGCCGTCCACCCCTATTCCACCGGGCGCGCAACCGGAGCGGCTCTTCTTATGGACCGTCGGGCGTTGTCTTCCCCAGTGGCTGGATCGTCGGCGTCCGGCGAACCGGTCGGCAACAACCGGCGGGCTTCCCTCGTTGCATCAGTCTTTAACGATTCAGAAAGAATCAAAAAAAATATTGACAGTTACGCAGCATATTCTTGTAAAATGTTGTGTTTATCGATATGAAATACACCGGCCACGACACACCTGATCAGCAACCGTCCCGTCCGGGGCTCTGAAGGGGATGTCCGCCGACCACAAGAGCAAGGAGTCCGTCATGAATCGACCGCTAAGGATGATCCTGCCGTCTCTGATGATCCTGCTGATCTGCCTGGATCCGCTGGCCGCGGCCGCACCGGAACCGCCACAACGGGCCGCCCGCCTGGCCGAAATGCAACGTGAAATCGTCGCCCGCGGCTATACCTTCCAGGTGGGCGACAATCCGGCCATGGACATCCCGCTGGAGATCCTGTGCGGCGAACTGCCGGCCGACAACAAATTCCTCGACGATGTCTATGTGGAATCCCGCGATCCCGCCCTGAACCTGCCCGACCGCTTCGACTGGCGCGAGCTCGGCGGCGTCACGGCCATCAAGAACCAGTCATTCTGCGGTGGCTGCTGGGCCTTCGCCGCCGTGGGCAGCCTGGAATGCAACATCCTCATCCGGGACGGCGTGGAGGTGGACCTCTCCGAACAGATGTCCATCGACTGCGACAAGGGCGGCCTCATGGGCAGCTTCGGCTGCAGCGGCGGCTGGACCTACAAGCACCTGATGTATCTCCGGTCCACCGGCGCCACCATGGAGCGCTGGTATCCTTACATGGCCAAGGATCTGCCCTGCGACTCGACGGGTCTCTCCAAGCCGTACAAGGTCGCCGACTACGGCGCCGTGGACAACACGCCGGCCGACATCAAACAGGCCATCTACACCCACGGCCCGGTCTCCTGCAGCGTGGCCGTGGACGATTTTTTCCAGGCCTACACCGGCGGCATCTACAACGGACCGGGCGCCAGTTCCACCAACCATGCCGTGATCCTGGTGGGCTGGGACGAGAACGACGGCCAGGGCTACTGGATCATGAAGAACAGCTGGGGGCCCGGGTGGGGCGAGGACGGTTTCATGCGCATCCGTTACGGGGCGGCCCTCATCGGTTCCAACCCCCGCTGGGTGGAGTACACGCCCCTGACCGTGCCCAATCTCTATCAGACGAGCGTGGCTATCGGCTCGGGCGAAGAGCTGACCCCCGGCCGGCGTCACGAAATCTTCGTCGATATCACCAACAGCGGCGCTCCTGCCACGGGCGTGTCCGTCACCCTGGCCACCGACGATCCCTTCGTCACCGTGGTGGAACCGACCTGCACCTATCCCGACCTGGCGCCGGGTGCCAAGGCCGCCGCCGCCCAACCCTTCGTGGTGGAGCTCTCCCCTGACACTCCTCTGGGCACGCTGGTGGAGTTCGCCCTGGAGTTCAACACCAGCGAGAAGTCCGTAACCACCGGCCGCTTTGCCAGCCGGGTGCAGCGGCCGGACGTCCTGGTGCTGGACCTGGACGGCAATCACAACAGCGGCCCCGCCATCGCGCAGGCCCTGGCCGATAACGGTGTCACGGCCACCGTCCAGACGCGTTACGACGATCTGCGTGACCTGGACGAATACACCGGCGTGTTCGTCTGCCTGGGCGTCATGGGACAGTCCGTCGTGCCGCCATCGGTGGACGCCTACTACCTGCGCCGCCGCCTGGCCGTGGGCAAGAACCTGTATGTCGAGGGGGGCAATATCTGGTCCAATTACTCGTCGGGCATCTACTTCAAGCCCTGGTTCAACATCGACTTCACCGATGCCGGCGGCAGCGACCTGTCCACCATCCTGGGCGCCGCCAATACCCGCTGGGCGGGAATGTCTCTGGACTACTCGGGCGACAACGAAGGCATCGACCGCCTGGCGCCCCGGGCCGGGGCGGAAGTCGTGTTCAACAACGCCCTGCCGGCCTACGGCTGCGGCATCGCCAATGTCGCCTACGACTACTACGGCAACGGCCAGCCGTTCGTGTTCCGGTCGCTGGGCGTGTCCTTCGAATTCGGCGGGCTGATGGACGGCGAGGCGCCCAACAACCGGGTGACGCTGATGAACGACATTATCAACTTCCTCCAGATCCCCGTTCGCGGCGACATCGACGGCGACAGCCGGGTCACGGCCGCCGACCCACCCCACCTGCACCAGGTGCTGGCCGAGAACGAACCCCTGATCGCGTATGCCGGTGCCGACGTCAACGGGGACGGCCGGATCGATGTGCTGGATGTCCTGAACATCCTCTTCTTTTTTCCCTTGTTCTAGGCACGGCCGCACCAAAAGGGGGTTCCCTGCCCCACATTTTGCCAACATTTTGACAAATATTTCCGTTTTTATTCATATTTTCGTGACACACGTCACATTTTATTGCTATAATTTGGGCTATAGTGGTTTCAGATTTTGAAAATGATCTTTCAGAGAAACGGGAAAAACTGGAAATCAATCCGAATCCGATTCGGTTAGAACTCCCATCCTATCTGTCCTAAATATGCGTCCGTCCCCAATGATCGGGGTGCAGCCGGCCTTCCAGGTCGGTTGTTTTTTTTATGGGGACCAGACATTCAGGAATTCATGGTCGCCAGCCATTCCCCCGACTCCACGACCCGCATCCGCCGCATGAGATTCACCGTCAGGCAGGAGTGGACGGGCAGAATGACCACCAGGTCGCCCACCCGCCAGTCGGCAACCTCCTCCGGCGCCAGGCGCACGATCCCGTGCTCCTGGGACAGGGAACGCACATAGCGCCACCGGCTGATGGGGCCCCATTCCCGGCCGCGCCAGGGAACGGCATAGCCGTAGACCTCATTGCCGTCAGGGTTGGCAATCCGCTCCTTGGACAAATGGATGGCGCCACCGTAGATCACCAGCTCTTTCCGCTGCGGATAAATGCCCACCACCGGGCAGGCCAGCCCGGCCGCCAGTTCTTCTTCCCCGCAGGCGCCGATTTGCCATTGCATCACATCAAAAAATACGAAATTCCCCGGCCGGATTTCATCCATTCCTTCAAACCGGTGCACCACTCCGCAGCACGGCGTATCGCCCACGGAAATTTCCAACGGCCCGGCGCCGATATCCGCCACCCGGTCACGGGCCTGGCGCAGGCGGGAGATGGTCTCCGCCTGGATTTTCTCCAGTTCCACCCGCCCGTGCGCCTGATAGGCATGCCCGGCATGGGCCAGCAAACCCCGCAGCCGCATCAGCGGCGATTGCCCGATGCCGCGCGCCAGAGCCTGCAAGGTGGCGGCGTCCTCGTACCAGACGCCGGTGCGGTGATAGCCTGTGTCCACCTTGAGCCAGATCTCCACCGGGTGGTCCAGCCGACGCCGCAGATGACCCAGCGTTGCCTCGTTTTCGACCAGCAGATTGAGTTTAATCATCCCGCCGAGACGATTGATCTCCTCCATCTGGCGGACGTTGACCGGGAAGGCCAGGGTGATGTCACGCCAGCCGTGGCGGGCGAAATAGGCGGCCATGGCCACCGAGGAGACGGTGATGACCGACACGCCCGCCTCCCGAAACCACTCCCCCACCGCCGCCGACTGGTGGGTCTTGAAGTGCGGCCGGAACCGAACGCCCGAGCACCGTGCCTTCTCCGCCATGGTGTGGATGTTGCGCCGCGCCCGCGCCTCATCGATCAAAAGGGTCGGTTCAGTGATGGAGTACCGTTTCATGCGCTCATTATAGTAAAAAAGCCCCTCCTTCGGGAGGGGCCTTTTGATGAAAATCCGGTGGACCGTCAGGTGACGGCCGGGCCGGTCGGTCTACCTGGTTTTGACCGGCGGCGCCGGGCGTTCGGGCAGTTTGTGCGGTGTGCTTTTCAGCAATTCCAGCACTTCCTGCACCGCCCGCTCCAGCTGCAGGTCCTTTCCCGCCAGCAGGGAGATGGGGTTGTTCTCCACTTCGATGTCGGGCCGGACGCCCTCACCCTCGATGGCCCAGTTCCCCTCCACATCGTTGCTGCTGAACTCGGGCACGAACACCTGGCCGCCGTCGATGAGGGCCCCGTGGCCGGTAATGCCGACTACGCCGCCCCAGGTGCGCTTGCCGATCAGGGAACCGAGGCCGGCCTGACGGAACATGTAGGGGAAAATGTCCCCGTCGGAAGCGGAGGTCTCGCTGATAAGGCAGACCTTGGGTCCGTAGTGCATCGCTCCGGGGTAGGTGCCCACGTAGTCGGAGGTCCGGCCGAAGCCGGTCCCCAGCAGCTTCCGTTGCAGGCGTTCGATGACCCAGGCGGAGATGTTGCCGCCACCGTTGCCGCGCACGTCGATGATGAGGCCGTCCTTGCGCTGTAACGGGTAGAACCACTTGATGAACTCGTAGGATCCGTCGGCGCCCATATCCGGAATGTGCAGGTACCCGACGCGGCCGTTGGACATCTCCGTCACCTGTTGGCGGCAGCGTTCCACCCAGCGCCGGTAGACCAGGCTGCTTTCGCTGGTCAGGGGGACGAAGGTGACATCGCGGGCCCCTTCACGGGTGGGCTTGTCGTTCACGGTAAACGTGACGGGCCGGTTGCCCTTGTTGCGCAGCAGGCGGTAAGGATTCGCGGCCACCGTCAGGTCCTCGCCGTCGATGGCCAGAACATAATCGCCGACCTTGATGTCGACACCCACTTCCGTGAGCGGAGAACGATACTTTGCCTCCTGGTTCTCGCCCTCAAAAACCATGGCGATTTGATAGCGCCCGCTGTCGGTATCAACGGCGAAACGGGCCCCGGGCAGGGCCACCGGCGCGCGGTCCGGGATATCGTAATCGCCGCCCTGGATGTAGGCGTGGCCCACATTCAGTTCGGCGATCATTTCGCCGATGACGTAATTCAGATCCGACCGGTGGGCCACATGCTCCAGCCAGGGCGTATACTGCTCGCGCAGGGTTTCCCAGTCATAACCGTGCATGTTTTCGACATAGAAAAAGTCACGGAAGCGGCGCCAGACCTCATTGAATATCTGCGACCACTCCTCGGCCGGAACACGGTTGACCATCAGTTCGGCGGTAGAGACGGTCTCCTTGGCGTCCTTCCCCTTGGGCGGCAGATCGTACAGGTTGAAGGACCGCCCCTGGCGGACCAGGATCTTCTTGCCGTCGGCGGAGAGGGCATAGCCGGCGATACCGGAAGCCAGGGACTGTTCCTTGCGGTCTTTCAGGTTGTAAACCAGGATCTCCGGCTGGTCAGGCGACTGCCGTCCGTAGAAAGGCGCCCCGGTCTTGGCATAGACCAGATGGCCCTTGACGGCCGAAAGCCCCACATAATTGGCCTCGTCCACCGGAATCCGCGTCACCCGTTGAGCCAATCCCTCGAAATCGATCTTCAGGGTTTTTTCCTTCTTGGCTTCTTCTTTTTCAGCCTTTTCCTCTTTTTTCGGGGAATCCGCTTTTTCCTTATCCTCCTTGCCGTTATCCTTATCGGCCTCTTTCTCCTTCTCGACGGTCACTTCGTCACTCTCCGGCGGAAAGGGATGCTTGACATCCTGGCGCAGGGCCAGGGCGTAAATCCCCGTCATGCGGTCAGTGGCGAAGTTCCATTCGGAGCGGCTGATCTGGGGCGCGAACTGGTGGTCGGCCAGGTAGTACAGGTATGCACCGTCCGGATCCCAAACCGGCTGCCGCTCGTTGAAATGCTCGCCGGTGACGCGCTGCAGACGGCCGTCGGCCCGGCTCCAGATGTGGAGCGCATTGAATCCGTTGGGATCGGTGAGGGAGAACGCCAGGTAGCCGCTGTCGGGCGACCAGGTATAGTCACGCAGGTTCCCGCCCTTGTCGCGGGTGACTTCCTGCACTTTCTTGTCGGCCACCGTCAGCATGTACAGACGGCCGTCCTTGTCGCTGAAGGCGATGTACTGGCCGTCGGGTGACCATTCGGGCTGGTAGCGCATGGCTTTCCCGTCGAAAGTGAGCTGTTCCGACTCGCCGGAACCGTCCTGGTTGATGAGCCAGAGCTCTTCCTCACCGGTCCGGTCGGAGATGAACACAATCTTGCTGCCGTCCGGCGACCAGCTGGCCAGCTTGTCATGGGCACCGGATGAGTCCGTCAGGTTGCGGGCATGGCCCTTCTTGGCGGGGACGGAAAAAATGTCGCCCCGGGCTGTGAACAAGGCCCTTTCGCCCTTGGGGCTCAGTCCGAAATCCTCGATGTTCCGCGCCGCCGAGATCCGGGACGGCCGCATGGCCAGGCCGTCATCGGGTACACGGATGGAAATGGCCCGGCTTACACCGGACGCGATGTCGAAGATCTGCAGCTCGCCGTTCATTTCATAGACGATCTGCCCGACGCCGTCGGAACTCGGCCAGCGGACGTCCCACCGGGTGGACTCGGTCAGCCGGGTCGTCTCCTTCGTCGCCGGGTCGTAACGGTAGAGATTGAGGGTGCCGGTGCGATCCGAGGCGAAGTAGATGGCGTCGCCGATCCACATGGGATCGCGGTCCGAGCGCACATCCCGAGTGATGTTCACCGCGGTACGGGCGTCCATGTCGAAGATGAACAGGTCCTGGGCCCAGCCGCCCTCGTAGCGTTTCCAGGTCCGGAAATCCCGGAACAGGGGCGAATAGATCACCTTGCGGCCGTCGGGCGACAGGTCGCCGGCCCCGGAGAAAGGCATGGGCAGGGGTTCGGGCAGACCACCCGTCAGGGGGACGGTGTACAGCCGGCTGTCGCCCAGATCCCAGCCGTCCCGCAGCGAGCGAAAGAGCACCTTTTTGCCGTCGGGCGTCCAGCCGTAGACCTGGTTGTCGTAGCCCCAGCGCGGCGGCAGGGGACCCCGGGCGGGATAGAACGTCAGCTGCTGCGGAATGCCGCCCTCGGCCGGCATCACGTAGATTTGTTCGTCGCCGTCATACTGGCCGGTAAAAGCGATGTGACGACCATCCGGCGAGAATTTGGGAAACAGTTCCTGGCCGGGATGGGCCGTCAGGCGCCGGGCCAGTCCGCCCTCGACCCCGGCAATCCACAAATCGCCGGCGTAACAAAATACGACATGGTCCTGATGGATGTCGGGAAATCGCAAGAGTTTGGTCTGGGCGGGTACAAACAGGAGCATCATTCCCAACACTCCAACCAGAACCAGCCCGCGAAACACTTTCTGTGGCATACAACCTCCTATGCTGATGGATTGGTTACCTAGCTATCCAATTGATCGGTTATCACGATGGGGGCGGCCCTGCTTCTTCACGATCAGGCGCGCCCCGGCCGGAAGTCAAACGGACCACAAACCATACTATACGAAATTTTTGCCTCCGGAGTTGCCCATATTCCCAGTCCTCGCCCACACCCCGGAAAAACCAGGCATATTGTCTTCTGGATGAATCCTCGCCATCTTTCGTTGCCGGCGCGCATCCAATCGTTAAAGGACGTTTAACAAGCCCGGCCGATTGGAAAATCATGCGATCAACATCAGTCGAAAATGAAACAAAAAAACCATCCGCTCGCCGCGTGCGACGCCGGCGGCGGCCGGCATGATCCGGCTCGGACTCTGCTGCCTGTTTCGGGCGGAGCCGATCCGTTTCCGCCGGACCACCGCCGCTCATCTGCGCACCATGGACCGGCCGGCCCAGCTCCGCAAACTGGCCGAATTATGCCGGGGTAATGCCGCCGCCCTGCAGCAGGCCCTCGCCTATTGCCGGCTCCATGGCATCGGCTGTTTCCGTGTCCAGAGCCAGATCCTGCCCCTCAAAACACACCCCGAGGTCGGCTACGAGCTGGACGAATTACCCGACGGCCCGTCCATCCGAGAACTCTTTCGCCAATGCGGCCGGTACGCGCGACAACACGACATCCGCACCACGTTTCACCCCGATCAGTTTATACTGCTCTCTTCCCCATCGCCTGAAACCACCCGGCAATCGCTGCGGGAACTGGCCTATCAAGCCGAGGTGTCCGAATGGATCCAGGCCGACGTCATCAACATTCATGCCGGCGGCGGCTACGGCGACCGGCCGGCGGCCCTCCGGCGCCTCCGGCAGCGCGTCGAAGCCCTGCCTGGCCCCGTCCGCCGGCGCCTGACCCTGGAAAACGACGACAAGCTGTACACACCGGCGGATCTGCTGCCCCTCTGCCGCCAGACGGGCGTGCCCCTGGTCTACGACGTGCATCATCACCGTTGCCTGGGCGACGGTCTCTCCGTGGCCGAAGCCACACTGGCCGCCCGCGAAACATGGGATCGGGAGCCCGTCGTTCACCTGTCCAGCCCCCGCGAAGGCTGGAATGGATCCAATCCGCGCCTGCACGCCGATTTTATTGATCGGGCGGACATCCCGGCCAGTTGGCTCTCCCTGGGTTTGACCGTGGAGGTCGAAGCCAAAGCCAAAGAACTGGCGGTGTTGCAACTCCAATCCTGGTTGGCTGCCGGCCGGCCGGCAACATCCGGTTGAAAATCAACCGGTTTGTCATTACAATGAGGGAAAGGGTCCGGCCGTGCTCCGGCGGTTGACCGTGTCCGGGACCACGGCGAAAGGACGGGCTTATCGATATGAACCGAAAACACGAGCGGCATCATCACCCGCCCCCGGAGGCTGCGGCCAAATCCATCGGGCAAGATCATGAGATCTTGCACCTGAAGGACCGGGCCCTGGACGGCGCGGCGGAAGGGATCGTCATCTCCGACGCCCGCCTGCCTGACAATCCGCTGATTTATGTTAACTCGGGTTTTGTCCGGCTGACAGGCTACTCCGCCGATGAAGTCCTGGGCCGCAACTGCCGTTTTTTGCAAGGGCCGCGCACGGATCCGGCCACCACCGATGCGATCCGCCAGGCCATTCACGCCGAGCGCAGCTGCCGGGTGGAGATCCTTAATCACCGCAAGGACGGCACGATTTTCTGGAATGACCTCTCCATCACTCCCGTTCGGGATTCCGGCGGCCCCGTCACCCATTTTATCGGAATCCAGTCGGATATCACCCAGCGCAAAAATGCCGAAATCGCCCTCCAGCAAGCCAAGGCGCAACTGGAGAACGCCAATCAGCGCATGCGTCGCAATCTGGAAGCCGCGGCCAAAATTCAACAGGCCCTGCTGCCGACACACCCGCCGGAAATGGCCGGCGTCCGGTTTGCCTGGCGGTTGGAATCCTGTGACGAGTTGGCCGGCGACACCATGAACCTGCTCCAGCTGGACGGCAATCTCGTCGGGCTGTATCTCATCGATGTCAGCGGTCACGGTGTGCCGTCGTCCCTGCTCTCCTTTACGCTGAACCATTTGCTTTCGCCGGTTCCGGCGCAATCCTTTCTGTACGGCCGCAGCGAATCCCGGCCCCACGGCTTTGCGGTGCTGTCACCGGCTGAAGTGGCCCGTGATCTGAACACGCGGTTTCCCATGGATATGCGGACCGCCCAGTACTTCACCCTTGTTTACGGCATCCTCGACATGCGCCGACTGCGGCTGCGCTATGTCACCGCCGGCCATCCGCCGCCTGTTCTCCTGCCCGCCGGCGGCGCACCGCGTCGCCTGGAAGCGGCCGGATTCCCCATCGGCGTCATGCCCGAGGCCGATTTCGAGGAATACGTGCTGGATCTGAAAACAGGCGACCGGATCCTCTTCTATACCGACGGCGTGGTGGATACAGCCAACGAGAATGATGAGGATTTCGGGACCGAGCGACTGCTGGCCACCGCGGCCCAGCACCGCCAGGCGTCCCTGCAACCATGGCTGGACGCCATCGTTGCCGCCGTCCGCGCCTGGAGCGGCGGCCATCCGCTGCAGGATGACGTCAGCCTGCTGGCCCTGGAAATCACCGGCGCCGACAACCACTCGTTTATCCACTTGTAGGCGGCGCCCCTCCCCTTTTTCGTCCACGGCGCCATGCCGGTAACCCTGCCGGCGGCGGGCGGATCCGGCCATGGTCCCGCCCGGCCACGTTAACGCCCCATACGCGGCTAGATAATCAGACGACTCTTGAAGGGCAGGAAAGTCATGAAATCGGCATGGTGAACGACGTAAGCCTCCACCGTCCGTTTTACATGATCGCCTTCGCCGGCATGGGCGGCGATAATATGGCACACCGCCGCCGGGACGCCGCATTCCCGGGCCAGGGCGACTCCCGAGAACGGATGCCGCAGGTACTTCCCGAAGCTGCCCTGCACCACCTGGCCGTCCACTTTGTCGTATTCCAGGAGCTTGCCAACGTCGGCGAGGATGGCGCCGGAGATGAGCACATCCATGTCCACCGGCAGATCGTCGCCGAAAAACTCCTGGATCTTGCGGCCGCAATCGCGCGCAATATGGACCACCGCCCGTTTGTGGGCCATGAAACTCACCTTCAGCTCGGGCACCAGCAGCGTGAAGGGAATGGTCTCCAGATCGGCGGGGGTCAGGGAACTGCGCTCCAGCGCCACGGACCAGGTCCGGGCGGTCCGGTTCCGCAAATCCTCATCGCTGATCCAGGCCAGTTCTGGCCACAGTTTCATCACTTGCTCCATCGCTTTCTCCTTTATTCAACAGTGCATTACGGCCAATTCTACCGCAAAGTCATCCGTTGTGCCAGCGGATTCTGATTCGGGCCGCTCTTGTTGTCATTTCACCCGAATGGGCATAGAATACTATCGCGCGGGGGCTGGCCCCGGATCCGGTTTCAAGCCCCTCCGCCATAACATTTTCACAATGAGGATTACCATGAAATGTATCGTGCTTCTCCTGACAGTCATGCTTCTTTTAGGCGGCATCCTGGCCGACACCGCTTCGAACCTCTCGGCGGCGCGGGCAGCCGCGGACAAGCTGGGAGCTGATCTCGTGAAAGAACTGCGGCGGGCCCTGAAAAAAGAGGGGGTGACCGCGGCGGTGGCCGTCTGCCATGAACGGGCCCCGGCAATCGCCGCCACCATCACCCGGGAGACCGGTTACACCGTCGGTCGTACCAGCCTCAGGGTGCGGAATCCACAGAATGCGCCGGATGCCTGGGAAAAGAAAGTGCTGGCCGAATTCGCCGACCGCCATCGGCTGGGCGAAGCCCTGAAAAACATGGAATATTCCGAGGTGGTGGAGACGAAGGATGGCCGTGAATTCCGATACATGAAAGCCATCCCGACCCGCAAACTGTGCCTGCAATGCCACGGGACCAACGTGCCACCGGAACTGGCCGCCATCCTTAAGGAGAAATATCCACAGGACAAGGCCACCGGTTTCGCCGCCGGCGATCTGCGCGGCGCCTTCACCATCCGCAAAAAACTCGAGTAGTTCCCCCGCCGGCGCAACACCGGTCGGGCCGCCGCTCTGGCCGGGAAGGCTCAAGACTCATCGGGCGGGTAGAACGAGCGGGAATACGTGCGGCTGCGCCCGGCTTCGGCGGTGGGCGTTGCGCCGGCCGTTGCGTCCTCGCCGGCCAGCCACCACAGCCGCCCCAGAATGCGGCGGGCCAGCGGGGCTACCGCCGCCGCCACGGCCGCCGTCATGGTCTCGGTGACCAGATGGACCTCCGCCGCTTCCACGGCGTAGATCTCCACCGTCGCCGGCATGGGGATAGCCAGCGTTTTCGCCAGCTGGTACGCGGTGGCCAGGTTGATTTCATGGACGGCATTCAGCCGTGCGCTTCCGCCCACGTCGGCCAGCCGCAGCTCGCGGACCCGCCCCGGCACCGGTTCCGGAACCACCAGGCTGTCGACGATGATGGCCGTCCGGAAGCCGGACAGCAGATCGATGAGCTCGAATCCGGCCCGCGTGCTTTGGAGAATCTCCACTCCCGCCACCGGCTGCGCCGCCAACAATTCCCGCAGCACGGCCGTCACCCGCAGCCCCACGGCGTCGTCGCACAGGATGGGATTGCCCAATCCGAGAACGACGATGGACGGCGATAGACACGCATTGCTTTCGGCGGCGCCGGCCATGTTCCTCCAGATCCAGCGATGCCCTGACCGGCTCCGTTCACCGGAGAAGCAAGGCATTGCCATCCACCATCGTTCAGCCGGTGACCAGGGAGGGCGCGCCGACTCTCTGCTCACGCGCCTTCTCTTTAACCGCCTGGAGATAAACCGCAATGGGTCGATAAATGAGATGTGACCATTTACCAAACGGCACGACCAACAATATCAGCGGCGCGTCTGCCATCAGATGCAGCATGTACATGGTGTATGTGCCCATGGGCCAGTTATTAATCCGGAACAAGTGCATGAGGATCCCGGTCAGGGCCACCAGAAAGAGAAGGATCAGGAAGGACCAATCGGTGGCATGACTCTTTTTGGCACTTTGTTCACGCATGCGCAACCGGTCGATCATCATCCACATCGTCACGAACAGGAGTGCGGCTGTGGCATAATAACCGAAATAGCTGGTAAAATGAACCGACGAATCATTTACCTGGAAATCCTGCAGGAAGACCACCACCAACAGAAACATAGTCGCGTACCCGGTCACCAGAAAAATATGGCGGATCCAGTTTTTCCAGACATCCTTGTCGCACTCTTTCCAACGTTTCTGGCTCACGCCGTGAATGATCAGCCTGGGAAGCTGGGTGAGGAAGGCGCTCAGGGACGCCTTCTGCCCCTTCATCACCTTGTAAACCATGCGGCCGGCGTTGCTCAGCAGGAAAAACGATACCAGCGCCGCCAGCAGCCAGTCCGCCAGATGGACGGTCTCGACAGGTGTAAATTTTTCCAGCATCACCGTTTCCATTGCTTCCGGGTGCTGGGCCAGTAAACCGAACCCGAAATTGGACGGCACGATGAACGCCAGAAAGACAAGGAGAGCCATCACCGTCATCAGTAAAACATGCATATAGTTATTCCGATACATCAACCGGCTGAGCCCGGTCCAGTCATACAGGCTGGTCAACCACCGCCGCGACGACATCATCAGCTCACCAGGTTCCGCTTCCCGGGGGCATGTATCGGAACAGTCCCCGCAGTAATAACAAAGCCATGGATCAATGGACTCCATCATCTTATCCTTGAGCCCCAGCTGCATGTAACGAATGTAACGGCGGGGAAACGTGGTGTCTTCCTTGGACAAACCGCACACAGCCGTGCAATTGCCGCAATTGAAGCATTTGTTGAAGGTCTCCCCACCAAACGGCGCCAGATCTTTATCCAGATGTGTCTCCAGTCGGTAGCCCATTACTTGACCTCCTTCAGCCGGTAGGCGTAATACTCGCCCCGGAGTTCTTCTTCCACCACCTTGCCGTAACGGCGCATGGCCATCAGGTTCCACATCGTCACACTGGGCTCCAGGCCGCATTCCCGGGCCAGTTCGGGGACGGTTTTTGCCCCCCTGGCCAAAGCCTCCTTGAGCAGCTGTTTAATCCGTGTCTGTTCCTTGTAGTACTCCTTCATCTCAGGGCTCATTCCCCCGTGCCGCTCGCGCAGAATATCGATGGGGCGCTTTTCCCTCACCTTCGGATTCTGCGCCGCGCTCAGGCTTTCGGCTGTGGTCTGGTTTATTTGCGCGTCATTCATGGTGACCCTCACTGATCAAAGTATTTTTCCATCCGCCATCAGCTTTGGGAAGCTGTCAGAACCTGTTCCCGGTAGCCGATCCCCTCCAGATGAATGGCGGCTTCCATGGCCGCTGCGCCCGCCTCCACGATCGCGTCGGGAATATCTTTGGGGCCCGCGGCCACACCGGCCACGAAGATACCTTCCGCCGACGTGAGCACGGGGCTGATTTTGGGAGATATGGATTTGAAAAATCCATCATCCCCAAGCTCAATATCCAGAACGCCCTTGCCCTGCCAGGCAGGCACAAGGCCCTGGGAAAGCACCACCAGATCATAGCGGCGCTCTTCCAGCCGTCCGCCCTCATCCAGCCGCTCCACGCGGAGGAGGAGATCCTGGTTTTCGACTTCGGTGATCTTGGCCACCTTGCCCTTGACAATGTTCACGCCCTCATTCATCACCCGGCGGTAAAATTGCTCGTACCCCTTGCCAAAGGCCCGGATATCCATGTGATAGAGGGTGATCTCCACATCATGAAGATAATGCCGGAGTAAAAGAGCCTGTTTCAGGGCATACATGCAGCATACCCGAGAGCAGTAGGGTATGCCGATGGTATGATCCCGGCTGCCGGCGCACTGCACATAGGCGATGGTCCGGGGCACCTTGCCGTCCGAGGGACGCAATGGTCGTCCGAAAGGTCCGTTGGACGCCTGGATGGCCTCCATGGCCAATGGATTCATGACGTTGATCAGATGACCGCCACCGTATTCTTTTTTCGCGTCCATGGGCGTTATGTTCAGGCCCGTTGTGACGATGACGGCACCCACGTCCACCTCCACGTCCTCGGCCTCCTGAGTGTAGTCGACACACTGGGTTGGACATACCTTGGCGCAGCGGCCGCAGAAGGTACAGTGATCTACATCCAGAGTGGCCACCTGGGGAATGGCATTGCCGTGGGGGATATAAATGGCCCGCCGGGCACCCAGTCCGTGGTCGAACTCATGGGGTACATCCACTGGACATTCCAGTTCGCACTGGCTGCAGCCGATACACTTGTCTTCGATGACATAGCGAGGCTTCTTGCGGACCGTGACCTTGAAGCCCGGATCATGGCGGCGGATGGACGTAACCTCACTGTAGGCCTGAATTTTGATGTTCTTGTGGTGGACAGATTCGGCCATGCGGGGAGTGCAGATGCAACTGGAACAGTCCAGCGTGGGAAACACCTTGTTCAGACCGATCATGACACCGCCGATGGATGGGTCTTTCTCGATCAGCAGTACCTCGTAATCCTGCTCAGCCAGATCCAGGGCCGCCTGCATCCCGGCGATCCCGCCGCCGATCACCAAACCGTCGTAACGTTTTTTGAACTCGTCCATTTCCCTCTCCTCGTCTATGAGCGAACAGGTTGGCTCCGGGTGGGAGCTGGTTCGCGACTGACTTCCCGGATGACAGAGCCGTCCGGTCCGCGAAAACGCACCACCAGAGGCATCTGGCCGGGCAGATGATGAGTAGCGCATCCGTAACACGGGTCATACGCCCGGAACGCCATCTCCACCATGTTCAGGATTCCCTCTGTTACATCCACACCCGAATGGATCAGGTTCTGGGCGGCCTTCTTGATGGACATGCAGATGGGCGCGTTGTTGTTGGTGGTGCCGACGATGAGATTGGCCTTCTGGACGATGCCTTTCTCATCGGTGACGTAATGATGGGTTAGGGTGCCCCGCGGCGCCTCGACGATGCCGACGCCTTCCGACGGCGTGCCTTCACAGACCACGCGGTAATGTTCCGGGTGCGTGATGTCCGGGTGACGGATCAGGTCCAGAGCCCGCTCGGCGGCGTTCATCAGCTCGATGATGCGCGCCCAGTGAATGGCCAGGGTGTGATGCACCGGCTTCTTGCCCGACCGGTCGCCGGTGAGCGTCTCGAAATATTCCTCGTACGCTTCCTGGGCCAGCGGGGTGCTCATGCCGTCGCCCACATTCAGGCGGGACTGGGGCGTCGCCCGGTACACGCCGGAATCCTTTCCGTCCACCAGGCCCTTCCAGCCCACTTTCTTCAGGTAAGGGAATTTCAGGTAGGACCAGGGTTCCACGTGCTCGGCCACGTGTTCGGCGTAGTCGTCCGGCGCGTACTCACAGAACTTGTTCCCTTCGGGGTCCACCACCCTAACCTTGCCGTCGTAGAAATTCACCTTCCCCCTGTCGTCCACCAGTCCCATGGAGTAGGTTTCGTGAAAATACGGGCCGTTGAGGATGATGTCCACGTATTGCTTGTTGGCCAGGACGACGTCATGAAACAGCTTGATGGTGAACTGGCCGAAATCCACCATAAACAGGCAGATCTCCTCGAGGCGGTCCCGCTCCTCCCGGTTGATGGGCTTGCTCATGCCACCGGGGATGGCGTTGATGGGATTCACCGGTTTGCCGCCGAAGATAGCGGCGGCTTCATGACCCCATTGCCGGCACTTGATGACTTCGCTGCCGATTTCCACGCCGACCTTGCCGATAACGCCGACAATGTTGCGCAGGGCGGGATTGGAATCCGGGCCCATGACAAAATCGGGGGCGCCCAGGGCATAAAAATGGGTGGTGTGATCCGTCACGTAGAAAATGTTGTATTGCAATTCCCGAAGCATCCGCGCAGTCAGGGGCAGATCTGCCTTGTAGACGGCATCGCAGGCCTTGGCGCTGGCCATCAGGTGCGCCTCGGGGCACA
>JAFGRT010000017.1 GCA_016935015.1 Acidobacteriota bacterium
ATGTCGTCACCCTTCCTGGCTTCGGCAGTTCCGCGAAGGGTCTGACCGGTGAACACCCCGCGGTAGATGATGCGGGTATCGGCCGGACCCGCCGGATCCGTAAAGCTGAGTTCATCACCATGACGTCGGATCTCATTCAAGCGGTGGCGAATACCGGCTTGAACCGGCGGATCGAACGCCAACTGCAACTCCACCGCGGTCAGGTCATTATCGCCGAAAAGGATGAGCGTCAGCCTGGTGTGATCGAAGCCGGGGAAAAGAAGCAATTCTCCCGTCCAAACACCACGTAGTTCGCGGCCGTGCCAGGGTATTCCGTTTGGGAGCGAGGGCACGGCCGGCGGTGGAACTGGTTTCACCGTAGCATAACCGCTGGTCTGAGCCAGCTCCTGGTAAGTTTCCCACACCGCCCGCTGGATCGGCGCGGTCTCCGGCTCGCCCAGCTGCAGGGGCACTTCACTCCCCGCGCCCGGTAATCCGAAGGCGGAAACCTCCGGATCGACCTGACGAACGGAAAGGGCACCGGGCAATCCCAGCGGCGTCCGACCGGTGAGGGCGGTAACGACCATACAGGCGGCGAGATAGGTGCCGGCCGGGGCAGGATGAGCTCCGTCCGGAAGATACAGCGGACAATGCCGTCCAGTCTGGTCGAGGTAGTTTCGGGCCCGTTGCCAGGCGATCCCCACCGGGATCACCCGACAACCCAGTTCACGCCCGATCTCCATATAGGCCCAGGTGAGCGTTGCCTGATTGGCGGGGGTATATTCCGAAGCCCAGGTCAGAAAGAGCATGGTTCTGGTGCCGGCCTGCTGCGCCTGTCCATCAAGATGGCGAACATTGGCGAAAAAGCGGTCGGGTTCACGGATGCGCCGCCGGCCGTTGATGTGTAGCGTCGACCCCAGGCAACTCTGCTCCTGCAGGATCATATAATCATAGGACTGCCGATGCAACGCCTGCGACACCGTTCCGGCTGCCCGGTGATCCGCCAGCGATGCGCCGCCGGCCGTGATCATGTCCGCTTGAATATACACGGGTGGAACCATGGCGGCCGCCAGCGCCCTGACCATCTCCGGCAAGTTGTGAAAAGATGTGTAACTGTTACCCACGAAAAGGATTCGCCGCTCAGCGGCGGAAATGTTTCCAGCCCTGTCACGATCGGCCGCGCAACCCGCCAGCAGAAAGAACAGCGCCAGGAGTACGGCACGGTACAAAATGATTCCCTCGGCCTTGAACTGTAATGTAGAAATTACTTTAGGCAAGTTATTCCATCATACTGATAGTATTATATTTTAATCACTTTTAAAAACCACTATCCGCCGCTAGGTTGTCATCGCACATCCGGTGAACCATATACCATGTAGATGCCGCCCGTCACCAGACGGGATTCGCATAACGCCGCAGTGGACGCCTCGACATTGCCCTAACCGGGTCAGTTAGTCTATACTGCTCAACAGTCAGACCGTTCGAGGACGACGGATGAATTTTGCTTCGCCAGTCGCCGGCGACATTCGCTCCACCTGGAAGACAGGCGCGCTCTTTCTCGTCGTGCTGATGGCACTTACCTGCCTGGCCTATTCCCCCGGTGCCGGAAACACCTTCATCTGGGATGATGATGACTATGTGGTGGAGAACAGGAATCTGCGAACGTTCGACGGATTGCTGGCCATCTGGCTGCATCCGCATTCCCTGCCCCAGTACTATCCGATGGTACATACCACATTCTGGGTGGAATACCAGCTGTGGGGAGCCGCACCGCTGGGTTACCATCAGATCAACATCGTCCTGCATGCGCTCAATGCTTTTCTGATCTGGCTGCTGCTGCGCCGGCTGGGGGTGCCGTGGGCCTGGCTGGCGGCGGCGATTTTCGCCGTCCATCCCGTTCACGTAGAATCGGTAGCCTGGATCACAGAGCGAAAAAACGTGCTGTCGCTGTTCTTCTGCCTCGCGGCCGCGCTGCTCTTTCTGAAGAGCGTGCGCTTCGGCAGGGATGAGGCGGTCCGGAACAGTCACAAGGTGCTTTACAGCCTGAGTCTGATCTGTTTTGTCCTGGCCCTACTCTCCAAAACGGTGACGGCGGTACTGCCGGCGGCGCTGCTCGTCATCATCTGGTGGAAACACGACCTGCGTCTGAAGCGGGACTGGCCCGTTTTCCTGCTGTTGGCGCCCTTCCTGCTGGCCGGTCTGGCGCTGGGCCTGGTCACCGTCCAACTGGAACTTCAGCACGTCGGCGCATTCGGTGCCGACTGGGATTACGGACTGGTCAGCCGCATTCTCATTGCCGGCCGGGCACTGTGGTTCTATCTGGGTAAACTGGTCTGGCCCCATCCGCTGGTCTTTTTCTATGAACGGTGGGAAATCTCGCCCACAAGCCTATGGCAACATCTGTTTCCCTTTTCATTTATCGTCGTTCTGCTCGTTTTGTGGTTTTACCGAAATAGGCTCGGTCGCGGTCCCCTGGCCGCTCTCCTGATTTACAGCGGCGCCCTGTTCCCAGCCCTGGGCTTCTTCAATGTGTTCCCCCACCGCTACTCCTTTGTGGCCGACCATTTCCAGTATCTCGCCAGTATCCCGGCCATCGCCCTGCTGGTCGCCGCCCTGGCCCGCATCGTCACCTGGCTTGGCCGTACGCGACTGCCGAGCCACCAGGTGGCTTGGCTGCGCGGGATGACCGCCCTTTGCCTGCTGGCGCCCCTGGTTTGGCTGACCATTCGCCAGGTACCGGTCTATGCGAACGAAGTGACTCTGTGGCAGGACACCATCGCCAAGAATCCGTCCAGCTGGGCGGCTCACCACAATCTGGGCAACCATTACAAACGTAACGGTCAATTCGATCAAGCATGGCGCCACTTCGAGCAGGCCATCCAGCTCCGGCCCCACCACGAGCGGGCCTATCTCTGTCTGGCCGAAATCCTGGAAATGCAGGGCCGTTGGGAGGAAGCCGAGGTTCATTACCGGATCGCCGCCCGGTATGGGGCCGACGACATTTCCATTCTCCTGCGCGTGGGCAATTTCTTTATCCGACGGGACCAGCCGGACAAGGCCATGGCGTTCTATCTGGGCATTCTTGAACGGGAACCGGGCAATTACTACGCCAATCTCAATGCCGGTCATGTGTACATGCTCCGCGCCGACTTCACATCCGCCGAACGATACTACCGGCGGGCCGTGGCGGCTGATCCCGCCTCAGAACCGGCCGGGGAGTATCTGCGTCGCGCGATCCAGGCGCAGGGCCGTCCGCCGTCGGACTGAGTCCTCGCCCGCCGGCTATCATCTCCCACCGCCCATCCCACATCGTCTCTTCCCCCTCGAACCAACGTTCCCAAGCCCAATGACTGCGCGGTCGCCCATCAGATTCACTTGTCCTGAAAGCGGGAATACTCTATAGTGAAGATTCACGGATTTCACCGTGTGTTCGATTCTGTTTCCGAACTGGACATGTTCATGAAATCACTCCGTTTGCCCCACTACCTGCTGGCCCTTTACGTCATCTTCTTCACCGTTCTGTCCATTCATCCCTACGACCGATCGGTCTGGTTAGCGGAAAACCTGCCCATCGTGATCATCGTGGCCGGCCTGGCAGTGACCTACCGCTGGCACCGGTTTTCCAACACCGCCTATATCCTGATGAGCGTTCTCGTCTTCATGCACACCCTGGGCGGACACTTCACCTTCGAACGCGTCCCGTTTGATTTTGTCACCGATCTGTTCGGATTTTCCCGCAATCATTATGACCGCATCGGCCATTTCACCGTCGGCTTTTATGCCTTCGCCATCGCTGAATTCATCACCCGCCGCCGCCTCTCCAACTCGCCGGTTCTGACGTCCCTCTTCGCTATTTTCAGCATTTTCACCGTAGCGGCCGGCTACGAAATCATCGAATGGCTCTACGCCGTGCTCTCCGCCCCGGAACAGGGCATCGCCTTCCTCGGCAGCCAGGGTGACATTTGGGACGCCCAGAAAGACATGCTGGCCGATGGGCTCGGCGCAATAGCCGCCACCTTGTTGTTTGTGGTTCTCCAGCACCGGAAAGGCCGATGAAGGATGATCCAACTCATTGAATTCAATGAAGGAGCGACCCGATGCCCTTTTTTAAAATGATCATTTCCATCCTGATACTATTTTTTCTGCAGCCGGCTGTCGGCCGGGCTGATCATCCGGAAAAGGCCTCTTCCCTGAAGGAGCTGAACGCGGCTACCGGATTGCAGGGCCAATGGATCAGTTATGGCCCAATAATGGAAGGGATGGCACCCGCTCATTTTCAGAAATTTGCCAAGGCGACGTATAAGCCGAGCTACAACGAGGATCCGGCCATTCCGGCCCAATGCTGGATCGAAACCGGTTACGGCACCCAAAACGCCTGCAAATACTGTCACACGGATTACCTGACCCACATCCGCCACGGCAACAATTTTCCCATCGGCGAGGACCAGATCCTCTACAGCTTCCCTACCCCGCGGTTGAACCGGATTCTGTGGCGCAATATCATCCATCCCGCCGATATCGGGAACCGGCTGGAGAAGGAAGGACTATCCGTCCCCCACCCGGACGATCCGGAAAACCTTCGCTATATCCGAACCGATAACTGGCGTGAGGCCTACCGGCGAAGCCGCCGGAACTCCGATGTTTCATGGAACAATCTCCAAAATTCTGCCGATCCCTTGCAGCTGCTGCCGGCTTTGAACCCGGATGATCTCTTCCCCTATCGCACCGAGGACCCTACCAGCCAAGGAACCCACGGCTATATCGATCCCGCCGGTTTTGTCCGTGACCGGCAAAACGGCTACACCGGCTGGCGGGCGGTGAATTTCCTGCCCTACCCCATTTTCACTCCGCTCACCGGCTCCGTCAGCGGAATCTACCTGCGGTTGCCGTCCCCGTTTCGCAACAAGGATGGATCATTCGATCTGGACATCTACAAAAAAAACCTCGAGCTGCTGCACCGCAATATCATCAACCTGCCGCCGGGACAGGATGTCTACGACGGCGATGCCGGTCATATCAAGATTCAGAAAGGCTTTTACCCGGTTGGGACGGAATTTGCGCATCCCTTGCATTATGTTGATCTGCAAGCCGACGGCGACTGCGGCGCGAATCCGGATGGCGTCCATTCCAGCGGCAAATTGGACTACGAGTTTCCGGGCACCCGTTCCAAGCGGATCAAGGAGATCCGTTACCTCTACAAATGGAAGGAAGTGGGTCTGGCCGATATCGGCGAAGCTGAGGAAGAGGAGTCTGAAAGCGAGACAGATACGGAACCCGCCCAAATCATCGGTGCCGAGTGGAAGGGCTGGATTGACAACGAGGCGGGCTGGATCATCGCCGCCTTTATCGAGGACAGGAACGGCGACCTGCGGCCGCAATCCACCGAAGAATTGCTGCAGTGCCTGGGTTGTCACTCTCATGTGGGGAACACGGTGGATGCCGTCTGGTCCTTCCAGAGGAAGCTACCCGGCGATCTCGGCTGGCAGGAGATGAACTACGGGAACTACCACGCCAACCGGGCCGCCTCCACCCGACTGAACGACTATTACAATCAAACCATCGACAAGGGCGAGATGGAATACTTCTATTACTCCGTGGTCGGTGCCGATCTGTATGGTGTGATGCCCAGGGAAATCAAGGATGAGCTGCTGGTATACGCCAAACGGCGCAACTTGAAAGAAGCACTGAAATTGAACTACTCTCTCGAACAAATACTGGATGATCACAGGTTGCAAAACACCCCGGCCGAGGAACGGAAAAAGATCCTTGGCGAGCGGGAGGCCATCATGCGGCATTATGCCTCCCACCGGGCCTATCTCGCCGCCGATCCTTCCTCCGGCGAACTGTTCATCAAAGGTACCATTTTTTACCCGACCGCGCAGACCATGAACGCCAACATCGCCGCTTACCGTCGGATCGTGCTGGATCAGAGCTTCAACCTGGGCAAGAACACCTTCGGCAGCCAGCCCGAGGCCGTCCCTTTCACCTTCCGTTCCGATGGCACAATCCGCAACAGTGAAGGTGAACTGATCCCGTTGGGCGACGTCATTGACAGCCGGCAATACGGCCCCGACGGTGTGGGCATTGCGCCCACCGGACTGGTGCGAGTGAATACCGAAGGAGAACCGCTGGATACGAACGGCAAGCCTGTGGACGTCTCGGCGAATCCGGGAAAAGCCGACGGACACGTTACCAACGGCGGCACGTTCGATCCGTTGTACAATCCCATCATCTCCAGCCGTGCAGTCAAACAAATCCCGAACGGACGAAAAACCGGCGGGAAACCGTCTGTCGCCGGCAACCAATAATCAGCCGCACTGCCGGCCGTTATCCGGGCGCCCCGGACCCGCCGCCCGTGAGAATGGTGAAAAACCGTCAGAAAGGACCGTGTGCCGCCACTCCGCACATTCACGTATGAGTTTCTTCTGCCCGGCGGGCTTCGGCGGTCCTATCAGGTCCGGCTGGACAGCCGCTCAGGCGAAATCATCCCCGCAGAAAACCGGCCCCTCTCCCGGTGGACGGAATTGGATTATTACCGCTGCCCCCATTGTCCCCTCGATCCGGCACAGCACGCCTATTGCCCCGTCGCTTCCGACCTGGAGGCACTCGTGGACGCCTTCAAGGACGAACTTTCACATTCGCCATGTACGGTCCGGGTGATCACTGCGGAGCGCGTCTACATGAAAGAGGTCACGGTGCAAACAGGCGTCTACGGGATTTTCGGGTTGATCATGGCCACCAGCGGCTGCCCCCACTTCCAGTTTCTGAAGCCCATGGCCTATTTTCATCTTCCCTTTTCCACCGTCGAGGAAACGGTCATCCGTGTCATATCCACTTATCTGGCCACCCAGTATTTTCATGCGAAGAACCAGGAAGAAGCGGACTGGACGCTCGCCGGACTGCCGGCGTTTTACCACAACATCCAGCAAGTGAACGAAGGGATTATTCAGCGGCTGCGTTCCTTATCCAAGAGGGGCGATGCCCACACCAACGCCATGGCCATTCTGGACGCGTTCGCCTCCATGCTTTCCCTTGAAATCCAGGAGCAGTTCCAGTCGTATGAGAGTATTTTCATCCGGAAAAGCGGCGGTGATTGAGAACCAATAATGCCCGAGATTTCAGGGATCATTGCCCGTTGTTCAAGTCAGTTCGAATGGTCGACGAAACCCTTTTGCCGAAGCATCGCCGCCAGTTCATCCGGATCCGCAGTTGGACGGTGACAGGCGTAGTCCCGGCAGACGTAAACGCGGCTTTGGCCGGGCGGCGCGGTCATCTTCTCCAAAAAAGGCGCCAGTTTCCGCAGCGCACCGGCATTCTTCACCGGTGGGTGGAGCATGGTCACCGCCCGAGGGAGATAATGCGCCCGCCGGACATTCAGCAACTCCCGGGTGGCTGCCTCGGCCAGATCTCCGGCAATAACGATTTCCCAGCTTGGCCCCAGGCCGAAATCGAATGCCGCCATAAACTGGGCATGGGACATGGGGGCAGACCGGACCTGGTGGGCAAAAGCTCGTCCGATGGCTCCGGCCCGCCGGGCCCATTCCTCGTCGCCGGTCATGCGAGCCAGGCGTAGAAAATTTCCCATGGCCACTGAATTGCCGGAGGGCACAGCACCGTCATAAACTTCCTTTTGCCGCACCAGCATGGTTTCACCGTCAGTGGGAGTGAAAAAGAGTCCGCCACTCTTTTCGTCCCAAAACAATTCCAGCATCAGCTCGCTGAGGTGGAGCGCTTCCTGCAGCCAGCGCGTGGCGAAAGTCGCCTCATACAACTCCAGCAGGCCCCAGGCCATAAAAGCGTAGTCATCCAGCAGGCCGGGAACGGCGGCGTCCCCGTTGCGGTAGCGGTGCCAGAGACGTCCGGTGTCGTCCCGCAGCTCATTTAAAATGAAATAAGCGGCCCCGGCAGCCTGTCGGGCGAAACCATCATTTCCCAGTACCTGCGTGCCCCTGGCCAGGGCGGCGATCATCAATCCGTTCCAGTCCGTCAGTATTTTGTCGTCACGGTGCGGCCGGACCCGTCGGGCACGGATATCCAGCAATCGGCGCCGGATGTCTGCGCAGACATCCGGCTCGTCCGCGTCAGGACCGGCCGTATCATTGGATGTATCGCTGTCTTGCCCGTCGATATGGAGAATATTTTCGCTGGTTTTACTCCCCTTGACCGGATCGACGAAATTACCTGCCGGACGAATATTGAAACGCCGGCAAAAATCGTTGGCTTCCCCTACCGTCAGGTGTTGGCGGATCTCCGCTTCCGTCCAGAGATAGAATTTGCCCTCTTCCCCTTCACTGTCGGCATCCTCGGCCGAGTAAAACGTTCCTTCGGCGGACGTCAGATCGCGTTGGACGTAATCGAATATCTCCCGGGCGGTGCGGTCGAATTCCGGCCGGCCGGTGGCCTGAAACGCTTCCAGATAAGCCAGGGCCAGCAGGGCCTGATCATAGAGCATCTTCTCGAAATGGGGCACCCGCCAGTCTGCATCCGTGCTGTACCGATGGAAACCGAAGCCCAGCTGGTCGTAAATGCCCCCGGCCCGCATTCGCCGCAAGGTGTTCGTCACCATCGCCAACGAATCACTGTCGCCGGTGCGATGCCAGTACCGCAGCAAGAAGAGCAAATTGTGGGGGGTGGGGAATTTGGGAGCCGGCCCGAAACCACCTGCCCGCGGGTCATACCGATGGCCCAACCGGCGTCGTGCTTCGGCGAGCACAGTCTCGGTCAATTCTTCGTCGGCAGGATGTTCCTGGGCCTGCTGCAGGCCTGCCAGGATACTCGCACCCGCATCGAGGACCTGCTCCCGCTGCCGTTGCCAGACGTGCTGGATTTTCGGTATCAGTTCCAACATGCCCGGTCGTCCGAAACGGCTCTCGCGGGGGAAATAGGTGCCGGCAAAAAACGGCACTTTGTCCGGGGTCATGATGATGGTCATCGGCCAGCCGCCGCTCCCCGTCAGCATCTGGCAGACCGTCATGTAGATATTGTCGATGTCCGGCCGCTCCTCCCGGTCCACCTTGATATTGATGAACGCCTCATTCATCAGCCGGGCGACTTCCGAATCCTCGAAACTCTCCCGCTCCATGACATGGCACCAGTGGCAGGTGGAGTACCCGATGGACAGAAACAACGGTTTGTCCTCCGTCCGGGCCAGCCGGAAGGCCTCCTCACCCCAGGGATGCCAGTCCACCGGATTGTAGGCGTGCTGGAGCAGATACGGGCTTTGGGAATGGATCAACCGGTTAGCCGCGGACCGGTCATTTGTCATCAGTACCTCCTGGGAATCAACTCCGGTTCATGGGACGTCTTCCACATCGCCATAAAAACGACGGGGTCGACCATCGGCCGACCCCGCGGGGATGACTCCGTTCGAATGGATCAGCCGAGCAACTCATGCAGTTTGGCTTTCACATCAGCTACATGGCCCTTAACCTTGACGTTGGGCCAGTGATAAACGGCCCGGCCCTCCGGATCGATGAGAACGGTGCTGCGCACCACGCCCTCGTATTCCTTGCCGTACATTTTCTTTTTGCCCCAGGCGCCAAAGAGCGGCAACACCCGGTTATCCGGATCACTCAGCAGGGTGACCCTCAGATTGTGTTTGGCGATAAAATTCGCATGACTCCGGGGTGAATCAGGGCTCACGCCTACGACTTCGGCCGACAGAGCCGTGAAATCGGGCATGTTTTCGGTAAAATCGCAGGCTTCCGTCGTACAGCCACTGGTGTTATCCTTGGGATAAAAGTAAAGCACCAGCCACTTTCCCCTGAAATCAGACAGGTTCCGCTCCTTGCCGTCCTGATCCGGCAGGCTGAAGTTCGGCACCTTCGTGTTCAGCTCCAGGTCTGGCATGATTGACTACCTCCCCTCAGAATATTTCGCCAGATTGGATGCAGCCGCTGCGCAATCGAATTCAGCGACGATCAACTTGAGGGGGGAATGAACGGAGAGCGGGCCGTCCCGCCGGTTGGTGCCGAGACAAGGCGCATGAAAATCATGTGTGCCCGCTCAAAAGAAGTTGAACATGAGAGCCCGTTAGGACAGAGCGGCAGAATGACGTTTCCCGGAGGAGAGGATTCCGGCTCCGAACCGGACATATCCATGTACAGGCGGATCAGAAATTGCCCAGCAAGAAATGCTGCCGGCCGCACAGACAGGGAAATAGCCACCCCAGCCACTCCAATTCAGGAGAAAAACACCACGGCGCATCTTGCCGGCCCTGGTCAGCGGCCAGACGGTAAACCATTCGGCGGAGGGAATGGCCGGAGACGGGAGTGTCGGGCACATACGCCGCGCGGCCGATCTCCGGGTCAGCCGTCAGAATGATGCACAAAGCGGGGCCGTCCGCCGCCCCCACGGCACAGGAGGCCACCGTTTCTGTTTCTTCGGGAATGAAATCCGCCGCCACCGGCGAGCTGATCATACCGAACAGCAAGATGACCCACAGATACCTATGAAAGCTGCACACCGTCGAACCTCCTCAAAACCCCGCGGCCATTCATCATCGGAATAACCGATGGCAGGATGGCCAACATCACCGGGATGACAGCAAATCATACTCGCTATCCAAGAACTGTCAAGCGAAATATGCTGCCACCGGCGTTTCGGGAAAGATAATCCGGTAGCGGAGAACGATCCGCTGCCCGAAGAAGCATTCCACGCCGTCGAGAACAACGCCGATGACTCCACCCGGCCTTGAAGGGATGGAAATATAGGCGGCGAACCAGGGCGGATCGTTCGTGTTTATTATTTGGATCCCAAAGGATATGCGCCCGATTCGAGGGAAAAACTCCTTGCAAAGGTGGCATGAAATGGTAGAATATCGGAGTTCTGTTTCAGCGCTGACGATCAATTTGTTCCACTATGTTCAATCAGTCATTATTTTCAATAACCCAATTCCATTAAAGGAGTGTCCTATGTCCAAATTTGTTGAGGATTTCATGGCCTATGTCACTGCCCGTGACCTCAATCAGCCTGAATTTCATCAGGCCGTGGAAGAAGTTGTGTCTTCGCTGGAACCGGTTATCGAGCGAAATCCCAAGTATCGCGAAGCGCGCATCCTGGAACGGATTGTAGAACCCGAGCGGGTCATCCTGTTTCGGGTCCCCTGGATGGATGACCAGGGGAACGTGCATGTCAATCGCGGCTTCCGCGTGGAATTCAATTCCGCCATCGGACCTTACAAAGGAGGACTCCGTTTTCATCCCACCGTCAATCTGAGCATCCTGAAGTTCCTCGGTTTCGAACAGGTCTTCAAAAACAGCCTGACCACCCTGCCCATGGGCGGCGGCAAGGGCGGTTCCGATTTCGACCCCAAAGGCAAATCCGACATGGAAGTGATGCGTTTCTGCCAAAGCTTCATGAACGAAATCTTCCGGCACATCGGCGCCAATACCGACGTGCCGGCGGGTGATATCGGCGTTGGCGGCCGCGAAATCGGCTTCCTTTTCGGCCAGTACAAGAAGCTGAAAAACGTGTTCGAAGGCGTGTTCACCGGCAAGGGCACCAACTGGGGCGGCAGCCTGATCCGGCCGGAGGCCACGGGTTACGGCGCCACCTATTTCGCTGCCGAGATGCTGGCCACCCGCAACCAAACACTCGAAGGCAAGACCGTGGTCATCAGCGGCTCCGGCAACGTTTCCCAGTACGCGACGGAGAAAGTCACCCAGCTGGGCGGCAAGGTCGTCACCCTGTCCGATTCCAGCGGCTCCATCTATGACCCGGCCGGCATCGACCGGGAAAAGTGGAATTTCGTGATGGACCTGAAGAACATCCGCCGCGGCCGGATCAGTGAATATTCGGAGAAATTCACCGGCGCCAAATACTATGAAGGCAAGTCCGTGTGGCAGGTAGTGGCCGAGGAAGGCCTCAGAGTGGATGTGGCCATGCCCTGCGCCACCCAGAACGAAGTGGACGGCAACGACGCCCGCGCCCTGGTGAAAAACGGCTGTATCGCCGTGTCCGAAGGCGCCAATATGCCTAGCAATCCTGAAGCCGTGGACATTTTCCTGGAAAACAACGTGCTCTACGGCCTCGGCAAGGCGGCCAACGCCGGCGGTGTGGCCACCTCCGGCCTGGAGATGTCCCAGAACAGCCTCCGCCTGAGTTGGACCCGTGAAGAAGTGGACAAGCGGCTCCACGGCATCATGAAGTCCATCCACAAGGCTTCACTGGACGCCGCCGCAGCCTATGGCAAGCCCGGCAATTACGTGGTCGGCGCCAACATCGCCGGCTTCGTGAAAGTGGCCGATTCCATGCTGGATCAGGGCCTGGTGTAAGCCGACCGATATTCTGCGTTCAGGGCGGGGCTTCCCCGCCCTTTTTTTCCCTGGCCATCCATTTCGGGGCATTCCGGTTGCTGGGTTTGCCCTCTCTTCCATGCTAGAATAGGGTGATCGCGCCCGGCCTGTCGACCGGTCGGCTGAAATGGCTGGCGAGGAAAATTCACACAGGGGTTACGGGGTATGTCATTCATCAGCCAGGATTACGAACCGAGATACAGCATCTTTCACGATCTGATGAAGCATCGCGTGCGGGAAATCCTCCTGGTCTCCAGCCTGTACGAGGCCTTCGTCCTGGAAGAGGACGGCCGTCTTTCCGATCGTCTCTTCGACCGCTACGTCGAAATGCAGCTGCGCTACATCCCCCGCATCACCCGCGTCTCCAGCGCGGAACATGCCTTTCAGGCCTTGGAAGAACGGACCTTCGATCTCATCATCATCATGGCCCGCCTGTCGGACATGGATCCATTTGAATTCGGTCGGCGAATCAAGGAGCGCTACCCCAACAAGCCCATCATCCTGCTGAGTATCGAGCCTGTGGATTCGGATGTTCTGGAAAGGGCGCGGCTGGAAAAGACCATCAACAAGGTATTCTACTGGACCGGCGACTCCCGTATCCTGCTGGCCATCGTCAAGTATGTGGAGGACCTGTTCAATATCCAGGAGGACATCCGGCTGGGGGTCCAGGTCGTGCTGGTCATCGAGGATTCGCCGGCTTATTACTCTATCTTCCTGCCCATGATCTACACCGAAATCATGTCCCAGACCCGGGAGCTTATATCCGACAGCGTCAACGACACGCACCGCCTGCTGCGCATGCGCACCCGGCCCAAGATCCTGCTGGCGGAAACATACGAGCAGGGGCTGGAACATCTGCAGGCCTATGAACACAACCTGCTGGGACTGATCTGTGACGTCCGGTTCCCCCGCAACGGCGAGATGGATCCGCAGGCCGGTTTTGATTTTGCGGAAAAGGCGAAACAAACCATTCCGGATCTGCCCATTCTGCTCCAGTCCGCGGAACTCAAAAACCGGGAATGGGCCTATCGTCGGGGACTCAGCTTTCTGAACAAAAATTCACAGAACCTGTTGCTGGAGCTGCGGGAATTTATCCTGAATAATCTGGGTTTTGGTGATTTCGTTTTCCGCCTGCTCGACGGCACCGAGCTGGCCCGCGCCGCCAACCTGCGGGAGATGGCCGAAATCGTCCGGACTATCGACACCCGCAGCCTCGAATATCACATCACCCGCAACCACATCTCCATCTGGTGCCGGGCCCGCACCGAATTCGAGCTGGCCGAGGAACTCCGGCCCAAGCAGAAATCCGACTTCAGGGACCTCAACGAAGTCCGTGAATTCATCATTTCCCGCATCGAGAAAATCCTGAACTACGAGCAGGCCGGGCTTATCCGCGATTTCACGGTGTTTTCGGGATCGGCGATCGCACCGGAAAAAATGTTTATCCGCCTCGGCGCCGGTTCCCTGGGCGGAAAGGGCCGCGGCATCGCTTTCATGAACGCCTTGCTGACCCGCGAAAAGATGATGGACCGCTATGAAGACGTTGAAATCAAAATTCCCAACACTTTTGTGATCTGTTCAGAGGTTTTCGAGGATTTCATCAAGACCAATGATTTACAGGAACGGGTCATCCAGGCCAAGAACGACGAGGCCGTCGCCCGGCTCTTTCGCACCATGCCGCTGCCGCGGGCCATCGTCAACGACTTGCGGACCATGCTAACCCAAACCCACTATCCCCTGGCGGTGCGTTCTTCCAGTTTTTTGGAAGACTCCAAGATGCTGCCCTTCGCCGGGCTGTACAAGACGTTCATGCTGCCCAACAATCATCCGTCCATGGAAGTTCGGCTGCGCCAGTTGAGCGACGCCATCCGGCTGGTGTATGCTTCCATTTTTTTTCGTTCGCCCAAGGAATACGTCCGCAACGTGAATTTTCGCATCGAGGACGAAAAAATGGCCGTGGTGATCCAGCAGATCGCCGGCCGGCAACACGGCGACCGTTTCTATCCCGTCATCTCGGGCGTTGGTCAATCCTACAATTTTTACCCCTTTTCCTATATGAAACCGCATCACGGCATCGTAGCCCTGGCCTTGGGACTGGGCAAATACATCGTCGAAGGCGGCAAGGCCTATCAGTACTCCCCCGCTTTTCCCAAACTGAATCCGCCCTTCAAAACCCCCCTTGAGTTCGTGGACAACTCCCAGCGGGATTTTTTCGCCCTGGACCTGTCCGATCCCAACATCCGGGTGGATCACGATGAAACCTTCAGCCTGGCAAAGCACGACCTGGCCGTGGCCGAAGGCGACGATGTCCTGCCGTTCGTGGGCAGCACCTATTCCGGCGAAGACGACGCCATCCGCGACACGCTGCTCCTGCCGGGACCGCGTGTGGTGACCTTTGCCAACCTGCTCAAGCATAACTCACGGCCTCTCAACCAGATCGTGGTGGACATGATGAAACTGGGCAGCGATTCCTTCGGCATGCCGGTGGAGATCGAATTCGCCATGAACATGTACCTCGAGAAAGAACGGAAGGATGAATTCTTCTTCCTGCAGATCCGGCCGATGAGCGCCAGTGCCAAGTACAGTGAAGTCATCATTGATGATGCCGCCATCGAAGATACAATCTGTGCGTCCCAGCAGACCATGGGGAACGGTATTCTCGCCGGGCTGTACGATTTTGTTTTTCTTGATCCTGAAACTTTCGACATTGCCCACAGCATCGAGATCGCCGAGGAGGTCGGACGTATCAACCAGGCGCTGATCCAGGAAAACCGTCGTTATATCCTGCTGGGATTCGGCCGCTGGGCAACAGCCGATCGCTGGCTGGGAATTCCGGTTCAGTGGCATCAGATTTCCAATGCCCAGGTGTTCATCGAGAGCACTACCCCCCGCCTGCGAACCGAGCCTTCCCAGGGTAGCCATTTCTTTCAGAACATGCTATCCCTCGGCATCGGCTATTTTTATATCCCTCACCACAAATCCGCAGCCATCATCGATTGGGAATGGCTTAACAATCAACCGGTACAAAGCCAAACAGGCCATGTTCGCCATATCCGGACGGTCCGGCCCATGATCGTCAAGCTGGACGGACGCTCGTCACGGGGCGTAATTCTCAAGCCCGATTCCGCTTGAAACCGCCTCGTATGCCATCGGCCCCAGGCAGTGACCTGCCGGTAGAATAATGCGGTTACTCAGCGGGATCCGCTTTCAGGATACCTTTCTTGATGGCGAAATCATGCAGCCGGGCATGATGCTGTTTGTCGGCAGTGACCAGGCTTTTCAGCAGCGATGAAAGATGGGGATGGCTTTCCGCCAGGACCAGGCGGGAGTGACCTTCCAACACAGTGTTCTCCATGCGCATGGCGAAGCGGATGGCTTCGGCCAGCGGTCCTATGGGCTTCTCCAGGAACTGCTGCATCTCGATGATGAGAGCGCGCGACTCTTCCATGGGCATCTTCACTTCTTCGAAATCGTGCGGATGGCGCCGGATCATCCGCAACAGGTACTGCAACTGGTTGATATGTGATTCTTCCTCGGCCGCCAGGGCGGCAAAAAGGCGGGGGGTATCGGGTACGTTTTTAAAATGCTCGCCGCAGCGCTCATATACCTGACCCATCAGTTTCTCGATCTGGATCAGGATTTGCAGTTTGTCATACAGGAACATATCTTTCCCTGCAAACAGAAACATATCAGTTGACTGTCGCCCGCCGGTCGTTCGCGACCGGTTCATCCTCACTGACGAAGTTTCCCGGGGAAGTGCCCTACGCCTGCATTGTAGTATACCCCATCCCCAGATCCAGTACAACACCGAACCGGATGGACCGCCAACGGAAGACTCCGGCAAAGGATCCGGCGCTATTCGTCTTCAACCCGTCTCTTTTCCAGGATGACCAGCAGTTCGTGTCCGCCGAAAGCCGTATCGCCCACCGTCAGGCCGCGGATCAGATAGCCGTTCTCTCCCTGGGGGATCAGCTCCTTTTCCATGGTGGAGGTACGGGTGGTGGCCAGCAGGCGATAAGCATACCGCACATTGGGCCGCCGGGGATCCCTTTCCAGAACCAGCACTACTTCATCGCCGCCGAAAGTGGTGCTGAAAACCGTTTGGCCACAATAGCGAAAGCCCTCCCGGGCGGATTGGTCGAGTTCTTTCTGCATGGTGGACGTCTTGGAGGTGGCCAGCAGTTTGTATGCGCAGGCCTCCTCGGGCGGAGCTCCTTTTTCGCGCATCATGACGACCACGGTCTCGGAACCGATACCGGCCGTCTGACCGCCCATCACCTGGGTGAACCGATATCCCTCGGCCGCGGTCTGGTTCATCTCCTTTTCCATGGTCATGGTGCGGGTCGTGGCCAGCAAGCGGTATTCATATTTCGGGAAATCCGCCGCCGACTCGTCCGGGCCGGTCGGTCGGCCGGCCCAAAGCCAACCGCCGTTGACGACGGCCACCAGGCAGGCCATGATCAGCCACGTTCGAATCAGGTGGACGACATTCTTGTGATTGCCCCAACGTGCCGCATTCATGATCACCTCCGCTACAGTGGTTTCCCATTTGGAGATCGGCCGGCGTCTGTTGGTTCAAACGATTTCCCGGCGGCTCGACCGGTTCGTTCGTGCCCCGGCCGTTAGCGGCCGATTTCCGGCACGGGACGACCCGGAGTCCAGGGAACCCCGGCCGCTTCCAGCTTCTGTTCCAGCGCCGGCAGATCCACCTCGAGCAGCTGATTGACGGCGGCTTGTACCTGGGCAAACTCATCATGGGCGATCTCGTAACTGCGGCGGTGAGTGGGGGTCGGCCCATAGGTGGAAAAGGCGCTGCCCATCAACACCACCTGCAACCGGCGGTTAATGGACGGCGGCACCGGTTCCCCGATCCCCTGCGGCTGCGCGTCGCCGTGAATGGCTTCCCGCAGCTCCAGGAGGCGCTTTTCCAGGACTCTCGCTTCCTCGTGCAAGGACGTATCCGCAGCCGTTGAATTCAACAAGGCCTGTTTGATGAGATCCAGCGTTTTCAGCCCTTGGCTGATGGCGGCGTCAGCGCCGCTGACGGAGCGTTGCAACTCGGCCACCCGGCGCTGGAAATCCTCGTTCCGGTCCGGATCCTGCTGGGGCAGGGTTCCGTTTCGCAACGGCGCGACACTGAACGACTGGGTTTGTTGCAGATCCGTCACTATGCCATCCACCCGTTTGGCCAGGCTGACGCCGTACTCCCCGGGCGCAGCCAGGGGACCGCCGGAGGGCATGAAAAAAGGCTCCGTCTCATAGGGCGGTGGCGTGGAAGGCGGATACCGCAGATCCCAGGCCACCCGATGGAAACCGGCCGTGACCGGACCGGTGAGATGCCGGACCACATTCCCATCGCTGTCGTGAACAGTCAGCAGGATGGCCGGATCCTCTTCCTGCGCTTCCTGGCGCAGAGCATTCCAGCCTGGATGGGGGGTGTCCCCGCCCTGCTTCTCCACCTCCTTTTCGGCAGTGCGCCGTTGCTGCTTTCGGGTCATGAGGGTTTCGCCCAGGTAATAGGTAAACACCGCGCCGTACGGCGGATTGGGCGCCATGAAGAAAGCATCCCCCTGAAACGCCTTGCCCGGGGTGCCCAGGGTGTGGCGGGGAATGTACCACCACGTCCGGCGGACCGGAAACAGGACGGCCGCTTCAGCCAATGTCTCCTCAGACATATCGCGCAGCGGCGTATAGTCGTCGAGCACATAAAAGCCGCGACCGAAACTGGCCCCCACCAGGTCGTTCTCCCGCTCCTGGATGGCCAGATCCCGAAAGGGTATGGTGGGCACGCCGCCTTCGAGCGTGATCCAGCGGCCGCCGCCGTCGATGGTGAAAAAGATGCCAAACTCGGTGCCGGCGAACAGCAGCTGCGGCCGCACAGGGTCCTGGACGATGCGCCACACGAGATGACGAGACGGCAGGTCACCCGCCAGGGAGACCCACGTCCGGCCGCGGTCGGTACTTTTCAGCAGGTAGGGCTGAAAATCACCCTGCTTGTGGTTGTCGAAGGCGGCATAGACCGAATCGACTTCAAACCGGTCAGCTTTAATATCGTTGACAAATGAATTTTCTGGAATTCCCGGAAATTGATCAATTTTTCTCCACGTCTTTCCGCCATCTTCCGTCACCTGAATTCGCCCGTCGTCGGTGCCGGCATAGAGCAGACCTTCCTGGAGAGGCGACTCCGCCAGGGACGTGATAGAGCCGAAATTGGACATGGCATGAAGGTCCCACACGGCATCGAAACTCCATACCCGGCCCATCAAAGGCATTTTCAGACGCTCCCGTCCCCGGGTCAGGTCACCACTGATGGGTGTCCATGAATCACCCCGGTCGTCGCTACGCCAGACGCGCTGGCTGGCGTAATACAACCGTGATGGCGTATGCGGGCTGATGAGGACGGGCGAATCCCAGTTCCAGCGCTCCGCCGGATCGCCGGGCTCGGGCTGGGGCTGGATGTAGACGGTTTCACCGGTCCGCCGATCGTAGCGGATCAGGTTACCCTGCTGCCACTCGGAGTAGACGATGTCCGGATTTTCGGGATCCACCGCCGGCTGGTGGCCATCGGCAAAAATGGTGATGAACCAGTCGCTGTTGCGGATGCCGTTGAAGTTGTCGGTGCGGGACGGACCGCCCTGGGTGGCATTGTCCTGGGTGCCGCCGTAGATGTTGTAGAAGGGTTCGTCGTTGTCCACGGCCACCTTGTAGAACTGGGTCACCGGCAGGTTGGCGATGTAGCGCCAGTGTTCGCCCAGGTCCCAGCTTTCATAGAGCCCCCCGTCCGTGCCCACCAGCAGGTACTCGCGATCCCCCGGATCGAAGGCCAGGGCATGGTGGTCGCTGTGCTTGGTTTCCGGTCCCAGGATGCGCCAGGTCTTGCCGCCGTCCTCTGTGACATGCAGCTGGACGTCCATCTGGTAGACCCGGTCGAACTGATGGGGCGAGGCAAATATTTCCTGGTAATAATGGGGTCCCGTGCCCCCGCTCAGATAGTCGCTGCGCTTCTCCCAGGTTTCCCCCCGGTCGCTGGAGCGCCAGAAACCGCCCTTGCGCCAGGCCAGTTCGATGGTGGCGTACACCACGTCGGGTTGCTGTGGCGAAATGGCCAGGCCGATGCGACCCATGTCTTCATCCGGCAGTCCAAGGGTCAGCTTGCGCCAGGACTCGCCCCCGTCCTCGGACTTGTAGATGGCCGTCTCCGGACCGCCATTGATCAGGGCGGCCACGGTCCGGAAACGCTGATGGGTGGAGGCGTACAGCACGTTCGGATCCCGGGGATCCATCACCACGTCATTCACCCCCGTGTAGGGTCCGGCCGAGAGAATGTTCTTCCAGCTGCGTCCGCCGTCCTGGGTGCGGAAAAGACCACGTTGCCCGCCGGACGACCAGAGGGGTCCCTGGACGGCCACGAAGACAACAGCGGAATTGGTCGGGTCCACCACGATCCGGCCGATATGTTCTGATTCCTTCAGGCCGACATTGTGCCATGTAGCACCGCTGTCCCGGCTCTTGTATACGCCGTCGCCGTAGCCCACATGCCGGCCGCCGACGTTCTCGCCGGTGCCCACCCAGACGACGTTGGGATTTTGCGGGTCCAGGGTCACGCAGCCGATGGAGTAGGACCCGTAGTCGTCGAAGACGGGCTGCCAGGTGGTGCCGGCGTTGACGGTTTTCCAGACGTTGCCGCTGCCCACGGCCACGTACCAGGTGGCGGCGTCCTGGGGATGAACGGCGATATCGGCGATGCGCCCTGACATCAGGGCGGGACCGATACAGCGAAACTCAAGCCCTGAGAACGTGGACGCCGTCAGCCGGGTGTCTGCTGTCGCAGCGTCGGCCTGGGCCGCCCCGGATCCGGTCAGAAACAGGATCAGACCGAAAATCAGAATATGTTTCCGCATGGGTTCTCCTCCTTGCACATTTCTTTTAAAATATAGCCACCCACCCCCTTTTGCCAGCACTAAATTCCTGGATACCTTTCCCGGCCCGCCGTCAGTGACAGCGAAGAGGCGGCCCCGCCGGCCGTGGAGACGCGGCACGAAAATCACCGGCCGCTTTTTCGCCTTGGATCAGCCATCGACGGAAGAACGCTTTGACTGGGAGTATCTGCTTCACGTTTCGGGTGGAAATGACCTGGTCACCACGCGCATGATGATCGTTCGGCGCGGCGATACTCTGTCCCTGGCCGGTCCAGGACAGCCGCTGGTGGTCGTCAAACCGGACATGGGCGACGACTTTGTCATCCGCGCCATTACAGAATGGTGCGTATGGGCTTGGTCGCCGCCGAGACGGGAAACGTCACTGTTCTGGCGCTCTATCGGGCCAACGGCGTCTTCACGGCCGAAAAGATTGAGGAAGACAACCAGGGGGAATAAACGCTCCGAATGTTGTCAAGCCGCGGGCCGCCGGTCGTTATCGGCCGGTGGCCCGGTATTATTTCACTACTTCACGTGCAGGATGCGACATATCATCATACGCCGGGACCGTTTATGATGGGCCATCCGGGCGTCGCCTAACGGAATTTCAGGCCCGTGTCACCGATGATGCGGGCCGTGTCCATGTTTGCGTTCAGCTGCGACAGGGATTCGAACAAATTGGCCATGTTCTGGACCTTGCCACCGACGATGATGATGCCCATCTGGTCCCCGCCAGGTTGTTCAACTCCGCCCGGGGCTGGACGGTCTTCCATAACGACGCCCATCTTTTCCTGGCCCGGATGATGGATCCCGCCGGGCGCGGGTTTGTCTTCCAGGACGATCCCCATCTTCTCGGTTCCCGTTGGACCGGGCCGGTCCTCGATGACCACGCCCATCTTTTCCTGTCCATGCCCGCCGATACCGCCTGGTGAAGGCCGGTCCTCCACCACAATCCCCATCTTCTCCGTCCCCGGCGAGGGACCCGGTCGTTCCTCGATAGTGATCCCCATCTTCTCCGTACCCAGGGGCGGCCCCGGTTTTTCCTCAAACACCAGCCCCATTTTCGCCAGGCCATCGTTCAGCTTGTCGGCGAAGCCTTTGAGGCCCGCCGGCGACAGCTGCGGCGGATTCTTCAGCGCCTGGGGCATGGGTTGCTGCAACGGCGGCAGATCATCCCCTGAACCGCCGATCTGCGATGGAAGACCCAGACCCGGAATGTTTAACTGCCCCGTGAGTTTGGCCGCTTTGGCTGACAGGTCCGGCCCGGCCATGGGCTCGAATACCTGTTTCACCCCCTCTTTGGATATGGCCGTCTGCTGACTGAGCCGCGTCGCCAGTTCCTGTTGCACACCGCCGCCGATCTTCATGCTAGCCTCCCGATGTTCCATGATTCAGATACATACTCGACAATTTTGAATAATTGTTGCCTTATTTTTCGTCGCAGCAATGCATAGATTACTATTGTCCGCCGGTGACTACCCATCAGGATTCAACCGACCCTGTTTTCGATCATCCGCCGTCTCTCTGAGTAACGAGAGCAGAGACCGGCTGGTCACGACCGAACGGTAAATTTATACCCTATTGGGTCTGGTCTGGTGGAGATTTCGCCTGCCGGACCCAACCGGTAGTTTAACGGTCCGGATCTACCGTCCGGCAAAGGCGGAAACCGCCATCCGTACTTCGTTTGTTCGGTTGGACGGCACCCCGCGAAGCCGACCGGCAGCTTGTAGCGGGATAGCTCCAGGCACCACCCCGGATTTCCCGAACGGTCATATTCACCGATGGGCCGACGTAATCGGATACAGCGCCTGACGGATAGTAGCTGGAGTGCCAGTCCCAGCACCATTCCCAGACATTGCCATGCATGTCATGCAGATTCCACGGATTGGCCATCTTTTGCCCCGCCGGACCGGTCCCGGCGTCATTGTTGGCGCAGAAAACCGCCGCTTGCTCCAGGTCAGGCAAGACGCCCGGGGTACAGTAGCTGCCACAAAAGATAAAAGCAGGTTCATCGACTGAAAAGGGCGTCGTCGTTCCCGCCCGGCAGGCATACTCCCACTCCCCTTCCGAAAGCAGGCGGTAACCGTCGGCATTCCAAAGGCAAAATACCGTATCTGTTTGATAATTTGAGGTATCCAGCATCGTCGTGAAGGCGGCATCGGTGTAATAGCAGGGTGTCAGTCCCCGCAATTCGCTCAGCAGATTGGCATACAGGACCGCCTCGTGCCAGGTCACCGACTGCACCGGGTGATCCATCCCCCCCCCGAAGGCTGTCTGCGTCGGATCAGCCGGCAACTCCGGCTGGGCCGATTGCAGGTCCGCCCACATCTGCCGCGTCACCTCCGTGGCCATGACGGCGATGCGGTGCGTGCGCGTATGGGTGAACGGAACTTCATTAAAATTATCGCATGGATCATCCGGCCCTCGCCCCTGCACAAACGTTCCCGGCGGCACGAACATCAGGTCGCCGACGATGGAATCCGTGGCATACAATGACCCAGTGGGATTGGTCTCCGCCGTGACCGCCGCGTTGAAAAACACGTGGCGGTCCTGGTCATCGTTGCCGGTGATGGACATGGGAGGCGGAAACGCCTGCAGCCAGCTGGTAATCCGCACCTGGTCGTAGTCGGCATAGCCCAGCCCGGGCCAGAATCCGTCGGACAGCCGCACGTACTTGGTGCCGGGCGGTATGTCGGCGATCTCGCTCTGGCCGACCATCACCCCGTTCCGGAACGCCTCCACCCAGACGGTCAGCGGTCCATCGGACGGATTCATGAGAGACATGCCCGTCCAGGAGAAATGGTCATGAATGGTGTTGGGCAGGATGTACTCCCAGGCCAGGGTATCCTGCAGAAAAAATTCGCACAAGGATTCGCCATCCCCATAGCGGAAGGCCAGCTTAGGACGCAATCGGGGATTATCCGTGTCGATGACGAATGTCCCTTCGACAGGAACCAGGGGGATCTCCTCGGGGTCCGGAATGTGGCCGGGGTCATTGGACATGACCATCCCCAGGGAAGCCGTG
>JAFGRT010000136.1 GCA_016935015.1 Acidobacteriota bacterium
AAAATCACCGGCCGCGTACAGCGTATCCAGGTTGCCCACCTGATAATTGGCCAGCAAGACCGTATCCACGGCATCGGCCACCCCGTCTTCGTTCAGATCGCCCTTGGCCGGCGCGATCTCCTCACCGAACAGGCAGGGCAAGAAAAACAACACCAAGCAGAAAATAAACCCTCTCATGAGGCCACCTCCCGCATCGGTAAATCCACCTGCTCATGCCAACCATGATAACCGTTTGGCACACGCGGCGGTTGCCTGCCGCACCTTACAACTTCTGTAACCGCGTACAGCGACAGCACACGGGTGCCTCTCTGCAGTTTAACCACACTCCGGATACAGGCAAAGATGTATACTTTTTAGACTATGTTTTGATTATACGCTCATCGGGTTGGCTTTACAACACGAACTGAACAAATTTGTCTTTTCTTGAACTCCTCGGGTTAAAGATGACGGGAGTGTCGGAAAGAGGGTTCCGATGGGTCGCCGTGATTTCCTGCCCTGTCAGGGCGACGCACCCTCTTCGACCGGCGCAGGTGACAGTGCGCCACCGTCGGCCTGGCCACCGTAGCTCCGCCCGGCGGAAGCGAACAGAAAAAGGCGGACGGACACCAGCCGGCAGTTGACCTGAACCGACAATATGCCTGACACGACGGGCTCTTCCCCGGGTTCATCCTCCTTCGCTCTTTGGAGCTGCGGAGGACAGGTCGAACCCGGAGCACTGTCCCGCGCCCGGCAGGCGCGGGCTACGCACGTAGCCGCCTTCTGCCGGAAGGCGGGTTCCGGCGGCAATTCACGAAAACGTCATGCCGTAAAGGTGTGTCTGCGAAATACATTCCCTCTGTCGCTGCTTCGCCCCCGCGCCGGCTCGTCACGGTGTACTCCCACCCGGCGGGACGAAGCCGGATTCGCTCCAGTGTTTCCGGGCGGGATCACTCGCCGGTGCTGACAGCCAGCTTCCCCTCGGGCGGCGGCAGGTGGCCGGCCTCGATGAAGGCCATCAGCCCCATCAGCACACCCCACGAATGGAAGCGGTCGCTGGACAGGCGCGGGTCGTCGCCCGTGCCGGTAATGGACGAATAGTTTTCGCTGACGTAGCCCATACGCCGCCATTCCTTCAGAAACAGGTCCAGGGACCGGGCGGCCAGCTCGCCGGCGGCGCCGGTGAAACCGGCGCGGCGCAGGCCGAGGTAGGTCAGGAAATTCAGCGGCGGCCAGATGGCCCCCTTCCAGTAGCGCTGGCGGGGAAAATCGGGATCGTCGCGCGGCACCGAGGGGATGACGTACGTCCCCCAGAACTCGTCCTCGTTCAGGAGATGTTCGCGGACCATGCGCCGGCTCCGTTCGGCGTCGGGCACCCCGGCCAGCAGCGGGTAGAACAGGGTAGGCGACAGGCGCGGCGACAGCTCGCCCGCGTCGGTGCGGCGGTTCAGGTAGAGCCCCGTTTCAGGTGACCAGCAGCGTTCCAGCGCCCCGGCCAGCGTGTCGGCCCGGGCCAGCAGCTCCTTTTGTTCATCATCGCGGCCGAGGAGGGCGGCCATCTCGGCCAGGGCGCGGCAGTCGGCAATGACCAGGCTGGTGAGACCTACGTCCTGCAGTTCGAAGTTGTGCTTCTCCGGGTTGAAGGGGACGCCGTCGTACATGGGCGAATCGTCCATGCCCGACTCGTACCCGGCGGCAGTGGCCGTGACCACCACCGGCTCACCGAAGGGATTGGGCGCCGGGTGGGAGCCGTAGCTGAGGAGGCCGTCGTTGAGGCGTCGCCGCAGCCACCAGCGGTTCCACGCCAGCAGGTCATCGAACACCGCCGCCAGGAACCAGCGCTCGGGATAGCGGCGGTAGATCTCCCGCACCATCAGTCCGCCCACGGGCGGCTGGGAGCGGTCCCACGACTGGCTGCCGTTGCCCCGGTTGTCGTTGGGGATGAAGCCCTCTTCCGTCCGGCCCCGCAGGTGCTCCAGGACGTTGGCGTAGGCCAGGTCGCGACTCCACAGGGCGGTGGCGTACGCCAGAAAGAAGTTGTCCCAGCCGAACAGGCAATAGCCGCCGTACTCCTCGTTCCACAGCCGGCCCACGGTGGACACCACCCGGTCGTGCTTCGGCTCGTAAATGGTGTTCCAGGCCACACCCGACTCCACGGCCAGGAACGCCTCGGCCAGGGGACCGAACCGGGCGGCCCGCGCCCGGAACCGCGTTTCGGCGGCCGTGACCAGCCGCTCGATCTCGGCCACGTCGCGGTGCCGGCCGCTGCTGACGCCCACCGGTGCCCGGAGGTCCGTCACCAGGTAGGGCGTCCGGGCGGGGACGTAGGGATCGGGCCGGTGTGGGGCGGTGCAGTACAGGCGGATCTCCTCCCCCGGCAGCTCCGCCACCAGGATATCCCCGTCTCGGCACAGCGTGCCCGGCCGGTTCCAGAGGAGACCGGCCTGCACTACCAGGGCCGCCGGCGCCTCGGCCGGCGGCGGCGCCAGGGGCGTGACCAGCACGACCAGATCCGCGCCGGCGTGGGCGATCCGGACCCGCACGTGCACATGCTCCCAGCGCAGCTCCAGCTCCTGGTACGAGCCGTCGGCGGCGTGCAGGCCGGGCCGCACCTGCGGCGCTCCCTCCTGGCGCCGGCCGATGAGGACCCGTTCCAGGTACTTTTCCTCGAGGTAGGCATGCTGCTTGAAGGCCAGGTTCACCGCCAGGCCCGCCGGCAGGTATACCTGGGCCAGGACGTCGCGGGAATCCCAGCTGTTCCAGCCGCGGGCGAGGCGCTCTTTCACGGCGGTGTATTCGGACGGTGTCTCCGCTCGGCCCACCCCGCCCGCCAGCAGGACCACCAGCAGGATCAGGCTGCGAAGGAGACGAGGTTGATTCGCCAACATATTCCCCATTTTTGCCACTTTCCCATCTCACCGAGATCTGATATACAAGGATTATACCAACACACAGATGGAGAAGGGGGGATTTCCTGATGACTCTCACCATGCCAGCCTATGAGCAATACGTTCATCGGTTTTGGCGCAAAATCCGCCTAACCACTCTGCTTGTGCTTCTGGCGTGCGGCTGCCTGGCCCAGGGTGCCAACGCTGAGCCACCCGTCGCGAAGCATCAGGAACGGTTGGCCGCCATTCGGGACCATATCCGCAGCAAGGGGCTTTCCTTTCAGGTCGGCGAGAATCCCGCCCTGGATTATTCGCTGGATGAACGGTGCGGTTTCGTACCGGAAATGATACCAGAATCGGTTAAGATGCTACAAATGCCGCTTTCACCCGACAAGGCGGACCTTCCCGCCCGTTTCGACTGGCGCGATTTCGGCGCCGTCACCCCGGCCCGGGACCAGCTCGGCTGCGGCAGCTCCTGGGCTTTCGCCACCCTGGCCGTCCTGGAGAGCCAGGTGGCCATCCACGAGGGAATCCTGGTGGACCTGTCGGAGCAGCAGCTGGTCAGTTGCGATTACTACAACCACGGCTGCCTCGGGGGCTTCTGGGGCTTCCATTATCTGCAGGAGCAGGGTGCCTGGCCAGAAGACTGCTTTCCCTATGAAGCGTCTTCCGACATCCCCTGCGCCGCTTCCTGCCCGGAGCTGTACCTGGTGGAATCCTATGCCATGCTCTCGTGGCCGATGGGAAGGCCCGATATCCCGCCGCCGGATGAGCTCAAGCGGACCATCATGGAGTACGGCCCCCTCCTGACCAGTGTCCACGTCAGCGACTCCTTCGTGGCCTACATGGGCGGCGTCTATGACGATCACCAGGAGCATGAGCTGTGCGGCACCAACCACACCGTGGCCCTAGTGGGATGGGATGACACGCTGGGTGACGGCGGTTGCTGGATCATCAAGAACAGCTGGGGACCCGACTGGGGCGAAGACGGCTTCATGACCATCGAATACGGCTGCAACCTCATCGGGATCGGCTCATGCTGCGTCACCGGCATCAGCAAAATTACACCGGACACCATTCCGGCAACAGAGCGCCAGGCGCTCGAGTCGCTGTATCTGTCAACATCTGGCGCGGAATGGCGCGACAACGATCGCTGGCTGGAAGCACCGGGCACCGAGTGTCGCTGGTACGGCGTGGAATGCGATTTCGACGGCCAGCATGTCATCGGCCTGAACCTTAATGACAACCGATTGCAGGGCGCCATCCCCGCCGAGATTGTCCAGCTGGATCATCTCACCTCGCTTGATCTCGGCGGCAGCAGCTACGGCACGGACTTCCCCCTGAACAATATGGACCGCATCGCCGGGCTGCCCGAACTGCACACCCTGATTCTCAACTATCGCCACCTCTCTTCCTTTCCCGCCTGGATCGCCGGTATAGCCAACCTCCGGTCGCTGGATCTTTCCAACAATGGGGACTTGGCCGGCGACCTGCCCGTCGCCGCCGGCCAACTGAGCCAGCTGCAACGGCTCGACCTGAGCTGGACCGGCCTGGGACCAGGCTTCCCGGGCGGGCTGTTGCAGTTGACAGGGTTGACCGAGCTTGACCTTTCCCATACCGCCCTCCAAGGCCCCATCCCGCCGGAGATCGGAGATTTGTCCAACCTGCGCCGGCTGGCACTGGAGGAGTGTGGCCTCTCGGGTCCCTTGCCGGAGGAGTTCTATTCCCTGACCCGTCTGGAGGACGTCAACCTGAGAAGCAATGAACTGTCCGGGCCGATCGCCCCGGAAACAGGCGACCTGGCTGGCCTTCGCCGGCTGGACATTTCCGCCAACAGCCTAATCGGCCCGCTGCCGCCGGCGATCGGCCGGCTGCGCGCGCTGGAGTCACTAAACCTGGCGAACAATCAGCTCTCAGGCGATCTGCCGGAAGAAATCGCCCAAATGTCCAGACTCGAAACACTTGATCTCAGCTTCAATCAGTTTGACGGTGAACTGCCATCGTCGCTGAGCCGGTTGTCCCACCTGCGGATGTTGTGGCTGTCTGACAATGAACTGAGCGGAGATATCCCGGTAAGCCTGGCCAATTTGGGAAGATTGGAGAATTTTGGATTATGCTATTACGATCTTGGTCATCCTTCGGGTAGACTGGTTGGTATTAAATTCAAAAACAACAACATGTATACTTCGGACCCGGTATTTTCTCGTTTCCTGAGGAAAAAGGGGGAACGGGATATTCCAATCATGGATACGGGCAAGAACGTCTATTGCCTTGCCCATCTGGCCGAGAACGAGTTTTGGGAAACACGGGTCCACCTGGTCAATGCGGGGGAGGAGGACCACACCCTGGCGTTCTACGCCGTGGACGCCGAAGGGGACATCGCCGGCGTGGCCTAGTGGGATTCGCTTCCCGCCGGCGCGGCGCTGTGCCTGCCCCTGACCGATCTGTTCCCCGCCAAAACCTGCCGGCGGGACCTTTATGGACTCCTGGTTACGGAATCATCCCTGGGCGGCGTCATTGTTTTCGGGACAAGGGACGGCCAGGTCCAGGCCACCATGCCCCTCTCTCCCGCGCAGGGCACGGACCTGATCTTTCCCTACGTCGTCTGCAGCGAGCCGCTGGGCTACTACACGGGCATCACCCTCATCAGCCTGGCCGAGCAGGGCGGCGACTGGGTCACCCTGGAAGCGTATGATGAGGACGGGAACTGGCTGGCCGACCACAAAGTCATTCTGTACGCAAGGCAGAAATATGTACGACTGGTAGATCAGCTGTTCGATGTGGCGTCGCCGGAGATCATCCGCTCCATCCGGGTCCATGCACCGTTCCCCCTGACCGGCTTTGAACTGTTCGGCTCCTATGTCAGCCCCGGCGTGGCCGGGCTGCCCGTGGCCTTGTCCGTAGCTGCGTCCGGCGGCCAGGACGTGTCCCGAAGCTATCCCTATCAACTGGTCCTGAGCGAGATCATGCCCGATGAGGAGTACTACACCGGAGTGACGGTGTCGAACCTGGGCGAGGCGGCGGTCCCGTTCGATATTTCTCTCTTTGGTGCCAACGGGGACCTGCTGTCGAGCCGCTTCTGGCCGGAGCCCGTTGCGCCGGGCCGACAGCTGACCCGCGAAATCTGGAACCTGGCGGGGAGTGGAGTCATTCCCGAGGCCGCCTGGCTGGAGGTGTCGTCGCCAGAGGCCATCCAGGGTTTCGAGCTGTACCTGAGCCGGACGGATCCCTTCCGCTTCGATGGATTGCCGGGCACCACCGCCGGCCACCGCCGGCTGGTGTTTCCCCATGTTCCCGATCCGGCCCAATGGGTATCCATGCTCAATGTGACCAGTCCGGCCGACGAACCGGTCCCGGTCATCCTCACCGCCTACTCCGCCGACGGGACCGTGGCCGGGACAGCCGAGGAGGAGGTCCCGCCCTTCGGCCAGCACACGTTCAGCCTGGACACCCTGTTCCCGGCCGCGGCCGTGGCTTGGCTGGAAGTCCGCGCCGCCGAACCGGTCAGGGGCGACCTGGTCACATTAGCCGTCGACCTGAGCCGCATGAGCGGGTATGGCGGCGTGCCCATGGAATAACGGACTGATCGGCTCGCCCCTCCGATCTCCTCTCCAGCCCGGGGGCTGACATTGTATGGCGAAGGTCGAGGGTGGCAGGGTGAGCGTATTTCCTGTCTCCTCTTTTCCTGGCCGCCCGAAGGGTCGCAATTCTATAGCGAAGGGCAAGGGCGGTCGCGCGTTCCTCGCGCGGCCGTCCGACGCCCTGATAAGGGACGCAAGAAGAAAAAAGAGCCCTGTCAGGGGCGAGATAAAAATGGAAGGTTCAGAGGACGATGGATTTCCCTGGTGACGGGCCTCCCTTCAGGAGGCGTTCGCCAACCACCGTCCCTACCCAGGACTCGCTGCGCGTCGTCCTGGGCTACCGGTGGTCGGTCCCTGTGGGACCTGAGAAGAACTTTACTCACTCCGCGTCATCCTGGGCTATCGGCGGCGGTCACTGCCAAGCCGCCGCCAATACTGCCTCACCCGCTTTGCCGGAATCTGATGGCGCCTATTTCAGGGCCTTTTTCAGATCATTATAGACATCCACCAGGTCATTCCACGTTTTGGTGGCCTTGGTGATATACTCCCGGTCGGTCAGGTCCTGAATCTCCTTGATCAGACCCAGTGCCGCCGCAAATTTGGGCGCCAGGGCGGACTCCGCGCCGCCCTTTTCGTGCAATTCGGCCAGCAGGATCATGGCCTTGTTGAGATCGATGTACAGTCCCCGCCGTTTCATGATCCAGTCGCACTTGACCCGGTCTTCCTCGCTGACAAACGGTTGCCCGTTTTCGTCCTTGGCCAGGAAGGAGTGGCCTTTGGTGATGGCCTCCTTTTCGGCGGCCAGCTGCTTGATGAGCTGAAAGTTTTTGTCGAAAAATGCCGCCAGGTCGGCATCCCAGGCCTTGATCCGCTCGATGTCCGTGGTCGCCGGACCGGTGTCCGTCTGGGCCCATCCGCTGCCGCCTGCCGCCACCGTGATGAGCAGCGCCAACACATACCACACCTGTCTCCGCCCGCCTGTGTTCCTTGACATAGCCGCTTCTCCTCGTCATTGGTTATATTATGATGAAGACGTAACGCCGAAATATTGCATTGCCGCTCCGGCCGATGCAAGTCCAAATTGTTTACCGGCCGGTAGTAACGGGAGCGACCCGGAAGCGGTCAGCCGGCGCGTCACACGAAGGAAGGGGTCGGACCTGGGCAAATAAAAGGAATATAAATAATTACATTCAATTTTCGGCCGTTATCAGGCCTTAGAGTCCGCTATTAAGGAGGAAAAAATGGATGTCCTATACATGCCGTTCGGTCATCCCCTGCTTCATCATATATTTGATTTCACCATTATTCATGATCCAATCGGCCGAATCTCTGGCCGGCCTTTCAGACCTCCTTCATTCTTTGGGGCATCCTCTCCGGGGCTCGCGTTGCTCGCCCCCGGCTGCTATCGGAACGGCCCTGCGGGCCTCCGGACATGGGCTGCCGGGCATTGAAATCAGTGGATTATCCTTCCAGGGCGGCGGACAGGATGGACGACAGGCGGGGGCGGAGGCGCTGCAGCTCGGCCAGGAGGCGGAACTGGGTGCGGCAGCGGTCCAGGTTGTGGTCAGGGCGCTGAACCCGGAAATAGATGTCGCCGGCCAGGTAATCCGTCAGGAAACGGATACCGATGATCCAGACCATGAACTCGGCGCCCAGCAGCAGGTGCGCCGTCTCCCCCGGCGTCAGCACGGCGCGCGCCTCGGCCACGTAGCCGCGGGTCAGGGCCTCGAACACGGGCACGCGCACGCCGTCGGCGGCGTCGCGGGCGTCCTCGGCGAAGGAGGGGGTGAACGAGCGGACCATGTCGCCGTAATCGTACAGGACCGTGCCGGGCATGACGGTGTCCAGGTCGGTGAGACAGAGCCCTTCGCCGGTGGCGGCGTCCAGCAGCACGTTGTTGAGCTTGGTGTCGTTGTGGGTCACCCGCACGGGCAGGGTGCCGTCGGCCAGCCGCGCCGTCAGGCGATGGCACAGCTCCGCGTGTTCGCGGGCAAACCCGATCTCGGGCGCGGCGGTGGCGACGCGCCCGGCGGCATCGGCAGCCACGGCCTGCTCCAGGGCGGCCAGGCGGCCCGGGCCGTCATGAAAGCCGGGGATGGTCTCGGGAAAATCGGCCGGCGCCAGGTCGGCCGTCAATCGCTGGAAATGGCCCACCACCCGGGCGGCATCGAAGGCCTGTCGCGCCTCGCCCACTTCGTTGACAGAGACTGTCCCCTCGATGAAGGGGAACAGGCACCAGGGCACGCCCTCCTCGTCCCAGTGGCAGGACTCGCCGGCGGGGGTCGGCAGCAGGGTGAGCACGCGGCGGTGGGCATCGGGCAGATTTTCCGCCGCCAGCCGCTCGGCCAGGTGGCGGGTCACCCGCACCGTGTTGCGGACCACCAGCTCCGGCCGGCGGAAGACGCGGGTGTTGATGCGGCGCAAAAGATAGCGCCGGCGGCCCGACGGCCCCCGCACAGACAACCGGTAGATCTCGTTGATGTGCCCGCTGCCGAAGCTCTCGGCGGCCGTCATCGACCCGGCGACACCGAAGGCGCGCAGGATGTCGGCCAGCAAGTCGGGTCGATTCAGGGCCAGAGACATGACGGATACACTCCCCGGTCCACCAGGCGGCGCAGGCTCGACCGCACCCAGTCGCGGTCCTCGCGGTAGGTCACGCCGAACCACTGCTCGTCGGTGGGGATCACGCGGACGCGGCCCACCTCCTCGTCGATGACGCGCGTCAGGACGAGAGGCAGGAAAAACTCGGCCCGGGACTCGCCGCCCTGCGCCGCCAGAAAATCGGCGAAATAGCACTCCAGCAGCGGGAAGACCGCCGGCGGAAAGGTGATCATGTTCATGGAGACGGGCGTGGCCGGCGCCAGGGGCCGCCACTCGCCGTGCTCGTCCCGGTAGGCGATGACGTCGCCGCGCCGTTCGATCTCGGTGCGCTCCGTCACCCGCCGCAGATGTCCGGCGGCGTCGGTCTCGCAGACGCCCCGCGACACGGTGCCGTAGGCCGACAGGGTCCGCTGCAGCTCGAAGCCGACGACGCCGTATAGGTCGTCGGTCGACTGCCGGAAAAACTCCCCCGCCCGCGCGTAGGAGCCGCGGCCGTAAAAGTCATCGGCGTTGATGACCACGAAGGGGGTGTCCACCACCGGGGCGGCCATGAGGACGGCGTGGGCCGTCCCCCAAGGCTTGCTGCGCCCGGGAGGAACGGTGAAGCCGGCCGGCACACGGTCCAGCTCCTGGACCACCGTGGCCAGCCGGACAGCCGGCGTCCAGCGCGGCTCGAAGCGGGCGCGGAACCCGTCGGCCATGTCGGCCCGGACCACCAGCACCACCTTCTCGAAGCCGCTCCGGGCGGCGTCGTACACGGCGTAATCCATGAGGGTCTCGCCCGACGGGCCGAACTCGTCCAGCTGCTTGAGGCCGCCGTAGCGGCTGCCGATGCCGGCAGCCAGGATGACGAGGGTAGGGGCGGACATGTACGATCTCCCTGGTCAAAATAAAGGATCAGCATAGCAGGGACGACTGCCGGCCGCCAGACTTTTTTGACGGACAGACGCCACCGCGAGGCGGGAATGGGCGACGGGGCGAAACGGCGAACGGGCGATGGACTGCACGCGGACCGGGTTTGTCTTACCGGTTTGAGGAGGATCAGAATTCCGGGTTTGGCAAACCCGGACTACTCCCCGCGCCCGGCAGGCGCGGGCTACGCCCGTGGCCGCCTTCTGCCG
>JAFGRT010000137.1 GCA_016935015.1 Acidobacteriota bacterium
CGAGAATGTCAAAGTGCTTTACGTGATTCCCGACTACCAGAATCCGTCGGGCCGCACCTGGTCCCTGGCGCGCCGCCGGGCGTTCATGGAGGTGATCAACCATTTCCGGTTACCGGTGGTGGAGGATGCGCCGTACACCGAGCTCTGCTTCGAAGGAGAGCCGCTCCCCTCCCTGAAATCCATGGACAGCGGGGGCCTGGTCATCTATCTGGGCACATTCTCGAAAATCCTCTTTCCGGGCGTGCGGATCGGCTGGCTGGTGGCCGACCAGCCGCTGTATGAAAAATACATCCTGGTGAAACAAGGGGCCGACCTGCACACATCCACCCTGTCCCAGCGCCAGGTCTGGGCGTTCATGCAGGAGTATTCCATCGAAGAAAACGTGTCGCGCATGCTGCCCGTCTATCGTCGACGGCGGGACGTGATGCTGGAGGCGATCGAAACGTTCTTCCCCGAAGGGGTCACCTACTCCCGGCCGCACGGCGGCCTGTTCTTCTGGGTGGTTCTGCCGGCGGCATGCGACGCCCGGGAACTGCTGCGCCGCAGCGTTGAGCGGAAAGTGGCCTTTGTCCCCGGCGGATCATTTTTTCCCAATGGCGGCCACGAAAATACCATGCGCCTGAACTTTTCGGCCATGTCCGAAGAAAAAATCCGGGTGGGTATCGAACGCCTGGCCGGCGTGATCCGGGAATTCCTGGCCGAATGCTGTCCCACGACCGGCTCCAGCGCCTGAGGGAGCGATGACCGCGGCCATCCTTGCATTTCTGGGGGGCGGCCACCGCCCCCGGACAATCTTGCAGCAACAGACCACAAGCCGCGGCGTTGGGCGGCGGACCGACCGAAACGGGAGCGCGACCGCCCCCGCTTCCCGCAAAGGTGGGGGAAAAGCCGACATTAGGAACGCAGTGGATCCAACGGGCAATCATCCGGGATCGCTAATAATCCCGGCAGATCCGGGTTCATCAAATCAGGAGTACCGGAACCCGGGTCGCCGGGTTCCGCATCCATCCCTCATGAAGCGTGACCGGTCATGTTCAATTCCAACCTTAGGATGGGGCCATGATTCAACCGAATTCCGTGACACTTTTTCCCGCCACGGCCGCCCTGATCGCCCTACTGGGCACCGTGCTGTTGCTGTCGGCCTGCGCCGGCTATGATCCCGACGATCCGAACCTGCCGCAAACCGTTCCCCACGTGGATCTGGACCGCTATGTGGGCCAGTGGTACGAGATCGCCCGCTACGACAACCGTTTCCAAAAAGAGTGTGTCGCCTCCACCGCCGAGTATATCCTCCGGTCCGACGGCAAGATCGAGGTGATCAACCGTTGCCGCAAGAATACGGTGGACGGCAAGCTCAAGGAGAGCCGCGGCAAGGCCTGGGTGGTAGACAAAACGTCCAACGCCCGGCTCAAAGTCCAGTTTTTCTGGCCGTTTCGCGGTGACTACTGGATCATCGACTTGGACGAAGAGAAGTACACCTATGCCGTCGTCGGTCATCCATCCCGTCAATACCTGTGGGTGCTGGCCCGCTCGCCCCGGCTGGACGCCGCGGTTTACGCCGGGATCCTGCAGCGGTTGGAAGCCCAGCGGTACGACACCTCCCGCCTGAAGCAGTATCCCCCGGCGACCGAGTAGGCAACGTCTCACCGTGAAGAAGTCCCGAACGCGACTTTGATAGTTGTCTCGTCACCGGCTTGCTGATATGATTATCGGCAGAATCTACGGGACGTTCACCTCCGGATCGACCCTGATCGGCGGGGAGTGTTCTTCACCGCGGCGGGCCGGGTCCGACGGCGGCACCCGGTCATCGCACAATCCCAAACGAGGTAATCAGCCATGAATCACCGATGGCATCTTCTCCTGATCAGCCTGCTGCTGGTCCTGCTCGGTGGCGCCTGCAGCCAAACGCCCGAAATCCTGCCGGCCGACCTGTTGATCACCAACGCCAGGATTCTGACCATCGACTCCGCACAACCCCATGCCTCGGCTGTGGCCATAAAAGGCGAACGCATCGTCTTCGTCGGCTCGACGGAGGACGGTCAGGCGCGGATCGGCGAAAAGACCCGCGTCATCGATGCCGGCGGCCGGCGGGTGGTGCCCGGCTTCAACGACGCCCACCTGCACTTCACCAGTGGGGGCGAGTCCCTGATGCAGCTGGATTTCCGCTACGTGCACGACGTCGCGGCCATCCAGCAGATGGTCAAGGAGAAGGTCGCTCAGGCCAAGCCGGGCGAGCTGATCTCCGGCCGCGGCTGGGAACACGAAACGTTTCCCGACAAGAAGTGGCCGACCAAAGAGATCCTGGATGAAGTGGCCCCCGACAACCCGGTGGCCCTGCGCCGGGCCGACGGCCATTCGGTCTGGGTCAACAGCTACGTGCTCCGCGAATCGGGCATCACCCGCGACACGCCCGATCCGCCCAACGGCACCATCGTCCGCGACGCGCGGACGGGCGAACCCACCGGTATTTTCAAGGAAGGGGCCACGGACCTGCTCAAAATCAGCAGCACGGTGGAACTGACCCCGGCCGAACAGGAGGCGCGTCGCGACCAGGCCCTGGAGCTGGCCCTGGCCGAGGCCCGCCGCTGCGGCGTGACCAGTATTCAGCACCTCACCGGCAGTTTTGACCGCTTCCAGCGCTTTCAGGACGAGGGCCGACTGACCCTGCGGGCCACCATCAACATGCCCATGCCCCATGACGAGACCGGCCTGGCAGAAATGGAGGAATTGCGCCGTCGCTACCCCCGGACCAATGACTGGATCCGCTTCGGTTATCTCAAGGAATTCATTGATGGCACCCTCGGTTCCGGTACGGCACTGATGTTCGAGCCTTTTCTGGATGACCCGTCCACCAGCGGGCTGCCCATGATGCCTTACGACGAATTCGAACAGCTGGTCCTGGCCGCCGACAAGCACGGCTTCCAGATCGGCGTGCACGCCATCGGCACCAAGGGGAATCATTGGCTGCTCAACGCCTACCAGAAAGCCCGCGCAATGAACGGCGCCCGCGACAGCCGCCACCGCAGCGAGCACGCCCAGCTGCTGCGCCTGGACGATATCCCCCGCTTTGCCGACCTGGGCGTGGTCGCTTCCATGCAGCCCACCCACTGCATCACCGACAAGCGCTTCGCCGAGAAGCGGATCGGCCTGGAGCGCTGTGCCGGGGCCTACGCCTGGCAGAAACTGCTGCAGGCCGATGCCCACATCGCCTTCGGCACCGACTGGCCGGTGGAGCCGCTGGACCCGCTGGAAGGACTCTACGCGGCGGTGACCCGCAAGGATCGCGCCGGTGAACCGGGTGACGGCTGGTTCCCGGAAGAGAAATTGTCCATGGAGAAGGCCATCGAGCTCTATACCCTTGGCGCGGCCTACGCCGAATTCATGGAGGACCGCAAAGGGAAGATCGCCGTCGGGTATCTGGCCGACATGATCGTCTTTGAGGATGACCTCCTGACCATGGCGCCGGAACGAATCATGGACGCCCGCGTGGACCTGACCATCGTCGGCGGCCGGATGGTCTACGAACGGCCGGAATAGTCACGGGTCCCAATTCGGCGGCCGGCGGTGGCCGCCGCCAAATATCTGAAAATCCCGTGCCCTGTCCGTTCGTCTAATCAGGTGAAGTCCCGGCGCCGTTTTGGCCACATCCCCGACCCAAGGCGCCGGAAGTCCCTGCCGAGGTGGACGTAATGAATCCGGCAGCCCAACTGGAAAAGATCATCGCCGAACTGGAGCGGGGCATGCACCTGCCCCGCTGTCGCGGCTGCACCTGCCAGCGCCGGGCGGTGGAGCGCTTCGCTTTGCTGTTGTCCCGCTTCGATCTCGACCAGGATCCCAAGCTGGCTCATATGGTGGAGCAGTGGCTCGTCGCCATCCGCGGCATCGAATATCAATGTGCCGTTGGGACAGATTGTCCACCGGCCGCCGCTGAAAACACCATGGATTCTCTGGCACCCAAGGAATGACCGGCCGGCCGGACCATCTGTATTCCGTGTCCGACCCGGCCGGAAGCAGCGGTGGCCTGCCAGGAGATCCGGCTGTCAGCGAGCCAATCCGCCAGGATGAACCGCAAATTCTTCCATGATTTCGCTTGACGTTACCGTCGCCATTCCCCATACTGAATGATTATTTCCAATTCAGGAGCCATGATGATGTACAACGAGTCCGTCTCCGGCCGTGTTTTTTGGCGGCCCGGCCATCCCCGCCGCTGGTCCCGTCCGGGACTGGCCGCCCTGATCTTCATGTTCAGCGCCGTCTGGGGCCTGGCCCAGATCAGCGCCGGCGGCACGCCGCCCAGTTTCAGCGTCAAAACCCTTGAACAGGACATCCCAACGGTGGTGATGCCCGACGTGGACGTGGCCAAACTGCTCGTCGAGGATGAACTGGAACGCAAGATGGGCCTCCCCTTTCGTTTCGGTTTCCCTTTCGACGTCGACCTGGGTCTGGACAACGCCGGCACCTGGGAACGGCTGCCCGACGGGTCCATGCTGTGGCGCCTGCGCATCGTCTGCCCCGGCGCCTACTCCATCAACCTGATCTACGATGAATACCGGGTGCCGGAGGGCGCCCGGCTGTTCCTGTACGACGAAGACCGCACCCAGGTCTGGGGCGCCTTCACCGATCGCAACCACAAGGCCGGCGGCCGATTCGCCACGTCGCCGGTGAAGGGGGATGCCTGCATCCTGGAATACGTCGAGCCACCCACGGTCCACGAGCCGGGCCGGATCCGCATCGGCCGCGTCATCCACGGCTACAGGGACGTGTTCTACGGCCGCGCCGACAAGGGCTTCGGTGGTTCCGGCAGCTGCAACAACAACGTGGCCTGCCCCGAGGGCGATCCCTGGGCCCTGCAGATCCGTTCGGCGGCCATGATCATCACCGGCGGCGGCTCGCGCCTCTGTTCCGGCTCGCTGCTCAACAACGTCCGCGGGGACCAGACTCCCTACTTCCTCACCGCCAACCACTGCTACGAGGCCTGGGGCGGCCAGGACGTCACCACCTGGGTCTTCTGGTTCAACTACCAGAGCGCCACCTGCGCCAACCCGGCCACCGAACCGCCGGCCGATTCCATGACCGGCAGTATCCTCCGGGCGGCCAATGCCGAGTCAGACTTTTGCCTGGTGGAGCTTTCCAGCGCCATTCCCACCAGTTACAGCGTCTTTTACAACGGCTGGTCCAACCAGAACGTGGCGGCCACATCTGCGGTCGGCATCCACCATCCTTCCGGTGATATCAAGAAAATTTCCTTCGATGACGATCCGCTCACATCGACCGCCTATCTTTCCGAGACCGTGGTCCCCAGTGCGAATCACTGGCGAGTCGGGCAGTGGGAGGACGGCACCACCGAAGGCGGTTCTTCGGGATCACCCATCTTTGACCAGAATCACCGTGTGGTGGGCCAGCTCCATGGCGGGTACGCCTCCTGCACCAGCCTGACCTCCGACTGGTACGGCAAGTTTTCGACTTCCTGGAACTACGGCTCCACCGCCGCCACCCGCCTGCGCGACTGGCTGGATCCCGACAATACCGGCGCGGAGACCCTGGACGGCCTGGAACAAACCCCGGCCCCCAACCTGGTGGTCACCGACCAGACCGTGACCGATATCTGCTCCGGCAAGAGCGGTGGTGACGGCATCATCGAGGCCGGCGAGCACGTCACCCTGGCCGTCACCGTGGCCAACAGCGGCACCCTGGACGCCACCGGCGTGACGGGTACCATCGGCTGCAGCGATCCGTATGTCACCCTCAACCAGTCCGCCACCACCTTTCCCGACATCACTGCCGGCCACTCGGCGGCCAACCATCCGCCCGACTTCGCCTTCAGCCTGGCCCTCGACACGCCGTGCGGTCATGCTTTCGACGTCGTGCTGACCCTGGCGGACGAGGCCGCCGGCGTTTGGGATCACACCTTCTCTTTCGTGGTCGGTGACCTGTTCGACGTGTACATGCTCGATGAAGATTTTGAGACCTGGCCGCCCGCCGGCTGGCAGGTGATCAACAACGGCGGCGACTGCATCTGGAACAGCAACGCCAGCATCGGCCGCTCCAACAACACGCCCGGCAGCGGGAATTGCGCCGCCGCCGACTCCGACAAATGCGGTTCCGGCACCAGCATGGACACCGACCTCCTTTCGCCCGTCTTCAGCCTGGCCGACCTGCCCGCCGCACCGCGGCTGGAGTTCGATTACGATTTCAACTACTACTCCAGCATTTTCGATGACTATGGCGCCGTGGACATCACCGTCAACAACGGCGCCACCTGGACCAACCTGGTCACCTACGCCGATGCCGACGCCACCGGGCACGACGTCATCGATCTGAGCCCCTGGCTGGGTGAGAGCCAGGTCCAACTCCGCTTTCACTACGAAGGGGCGTACGACTGGTGGTTCCAGGTGGACAACGTTCAGGTCCTCTACTCCGGCTGCGAGCAGGACATCTGCGCCGCCTGGCCGGGCGACCTCAACGAGGACAGCCAGGTGAATGCCGTCGACGCCAGCCTTCTGGCCAACTACCTGGCCGGCAATGACGTGCCCGGGTTCACGGCGCCCCTCAGCCGGGCCGACCTGAACGAAGACACCTTCATCAACGCCACCGACCTGGCGCTGCTGCTTCTCGCGCTCGTCAGCTGAGTTGCGGCTCCCTTTTCCATCCTGACGGGGTGCCTGTACGACGGGCACCCCTTATTAATCGGTTTCAGGGAAATCCCGTTAACCCATACAGGGGACTTAAGTGCCGGTTTGCAGGGCGGGCAAATCGTCGAAATAGCAAACCGGGTAACGCCGTTCTGAAAAAGGGAGCACCAGGCGGTCGCCGGTCACGGTGAAGGGCACGGCCACCAGGGCCGTTTCCGTGTGCCGGACGGACATGGCCACATTGGAGATGTCGGCCAGACGGTCCGCCTGGCGCAGGATCAGGTGCCAGGCCATGACGAAGGCGGTGAAGGGGTCGCGGGCCGCACCGCGGAGGGCCACGGGCCCGTCAGCCAGCGGCGGCCGCCGGTCCAGAGGCAGTTCCTGTCCCGGGCAGCCGATATACTGCAGGCCGTGAAAGCTGAAAGCCGGCACCAGGAGGTATAAATCCCGGCACAAGGATTCGTACCGCGGCTGTTTCTGCGTATCGCTGGTAGTGAACTCCGGACGCACGACAAACAGCCAGAACGGCAGACACGGCTGGCTCTGCGGATGGGGATCCGTCCACACGAGGACGGGATAGTGGGGCAGGCCCACGTATTCGCCGATCAGGCGGGCGGCCGGCGAATCCAGATCCACCTGCCCTTCACGGCTTTCCTGCCACAAATTCAGCCAGAACGAGAAAGGGAACGCCTGACCGCAGTCGGTGCAGACGAATACCACATCCTGGGGCAGTCCGGTCAGGGGCCGGCCACAGCGCTTACATTTTAACGGCAAGATCTTCATAATGATAAACCTTTGACCCTGGCACCGGCCCCAGTTCCATGGTGCTCAATTCGCGGAACACCCACCAGGCGGCGGCCAGAAACACGCCAATGCCCAGGCTGTAAAACAGCGGAATCCGGTCGAAAAAGTCCATTCCGCTAAGGGCGGTCCAGAACAGGGCCGTGATGAGTCCGCCGGCCAGGGCTTTCCCAAACAGCCGCCACGGTTTCGCCGATGCCTGAACCGGTACTTCCAGGCTCAGCACCCGGCTGCGACAACCATCCACAAAGGCTTCGAAGACCCGATCCTCGTATGCCAGCTCCACTCGCCACACCGGGCAATAGTATACGGCGATGCCGTCACCGACGATCCCGGCTTGATAATCGATGGACTCGTAATCCATGGTAAAGATCTCCCGAACTCCAAAACGCCCGCGGCCACTAGCCGGCCGGTCCGCCGCCCGGGTCCCGCCCAGAGCGCCCCGGCCGAGCTCGTCGCCGGACCGCTCCACTTCGTCACGGGTGCGCGTCCGGCGGAAGGCATACATATGGCGGCACATCTGCAAAGTCTCGAAGGGAGAACGGTACGGGGTCAGTACTACCCCTTCCTGTTCCAGTTCCGCCCGCTGGAACGGCAGAAATTCCAGGCCTGATCCGGCATAGAAATCGTCCTCGGAAAGGAGGGCGTCCAGGCCCCATTGACGGGACTTGTCACCGCCGAGATGCAAAGCGGGGAGAACCAGGGCCACCTCGGCCAGCATCACCTTGGACTCGATCTTGTACTCCAGTTGAAGCTCGGTCCGCAGCGCCGGCTCGCCCTGGTTGGGGTCGCCGAGTTCGGTGATCTGGCGGACCCCGTCCTCCTTGCGGGTAGGGGACGTGCCGACCTTCAGGCCCGAATAGCGGAAAAAAGGCACATAATACAGCTGGAAGGAATTGGGCGCCGCCCGGCTGAAGAATCGGGTGTCCGTCGCCACGCGGTCACCGTAGCGGCGCCGCCCGGCCAGACGTTGCAGTTCCTGCCGCAGTTGCTGGGCGGCCTGGCGGCGGTCCAGGTGGCGGGGCAGCACGTACCGCGCCTCGGCGTTCCAGTCGATGAAGAAACGATTGTGGCAGAAGGAACAGACGGCCACACGCCCGCCCTCGGGTTTGTCCAGCACACCCCCGCAGTCGGGACAGCCCAGGTTGCGCACGCCTGATTCGGACATCGGTCTCACCGATTCAGCAGATACACGCCGGCCGGCACCAGGCCACCGGCCAGAATCAGCCACCAGGGGCCACCCCAGATGGCCACCAGCATGGGCGCCAGGAAGATGCCCACACACCAGATGAGGTCGGCCCGGGTTCGGGGGGAAAGCACCGCTGTGTCGGGCAAACCGCGCACCGTCCCCTCCAGCCCGTCCACCAACAGGAGCCCTGTGCCGGCCTCCGTCTCTTCCCAGCGGAAGTGGGGAATATAGACGATTTGGCTCGACGGCTCTGCCTCGCCGCCGCTTTCCGGATCGAGAAATTCGGCATCGGCCAGACGATCATTGTCGACATCCTGCCGAAACATCAGCTGCCCGGCCGGCTGGGGTCGATTGATCGCCAGACCGGCCATGGCGCCCAGGGTCGGGACAGCCAGTTCCAGGCGAGGTCCCTTGACCCAGTATGGCACGAAAATGAGTGCCAGGTCCTGGGCCGACACAATCAGCCCCGCACCGGCGTCCCGAATATGCTGCGCGGCCGCCTTGGCGTGCAGCAGCGGCAGCACCAACAGCGGCCGGTATGTCCGGTGTCCCACGATCAGCAACGAAGACTGACAGAAGCCGCACTGGATAAACCGCTCCCGCGGACCGATCTCGATGGTGCCGCCGCACTGGGAACATGCCGTTTTCATCGTTGGATCACCTGGAAATTTCGTTTCGGAGCTGGCCCGATTATATCACAGGTTACCCGGGATTGTACGCGGATAACCGGCCGAAGGGGACCGTTTCCGCCATCGGCGACATCTTCCGCACATTGTTGATTTCCTGATAATTGAGGATCTTTTTGTGACTGTCACCGCCTGTCCGATCCATCGGCCGTCTGGACAAAGCCCGACGAGCCTCCGCCCTCGGATCTCTCCGGGGACAGCGGGTCGGGACCGGGCCGCCGACATCCCGCCGGCAGAAAGGTTCAACTTCCACCGGCAAAAATATTGATTTCAGCGCCGGACCAGCCTACAATACACACATTATATTTCATTCAAAGGGATGACAGCCGGTCCCGTCGACCGGTTACATCGCTGGCTGGCGGGGCGACCGCCGAGACAGGTCAACGCCGCGGCGGAGAGGAAAAAATGACAGCGGAGTCCAGCCCATCCAAACGGCCGGCCCCAAATCCCGGGGAGCAAACGGTGGTACCCGAACAGGGTGCCGGCCTGAGTATCACCGTCCCCGACCTGATCAAATGGATCCGTGACGTCCTCGGCGAAAGACCTGCACCGGACAGAAAGGACCGGATCGTCGTCGGCCCCGACGCTCCGAACGAACCGGCGGCGACCGCGGAGGAAATCGCCGCCTTCCAGGTGCAACTAAACCTGCTGGCGGAACTTTTGGAAATCCAGCACAATCTGGACCTGGCCACTCTCCGGGACGCCCTGGCCGACGGCTGCCGCTTTCTGGAGCAGCAGCTCATGGAGCAATCCGCCAGCCTGCGTACCTTGCGGGAGAACTACCGGCAGCTGCAGGCCCGCCAGCAGGAAATGGAACTGGAGAGCCATTTTCTGGAGCAAAAGATCGAGCGGATCGAAGGGGTCGTGGCAGCCAACCTCGCGGCCTACCGGGACAAAGAGGAGAAACTGGAGAAAATTCTGGCCGACTACGAACGGCGCGAAGCGGATCTGACACGCAACATCTTTTCCATCAAATCGCTGATTGACGACAAATCCAGGTTGCTGCCGAAACTGACACGCACCGAGAAGGACGCCCTGCGGAACCTGGTCACCGACCTCAATGCCTTCCTGCAGGGAAAGGAGACGGAACGGCCGGTGGCGGAGATCGTCGAAAAAATGAAAACCATGCTGCTGGCCGATCATCAGCGACAGGTCGCCGGCAAGGAGTCCGGCCAGGCAGCCGCCACCGACGAAAAAGCCACTGGAACGGATAACCCAACGGTCAGGAAAGAGGCCACGGATGCCGTGGCTCTCAACGATACCCTCGCCGAAAACATGACCGGCGATGGCGGCGGATCGCCGGAGGGGGATGCCATCCGTCACCTGGGTGAAGACATCCAGTACCTGAGCCAGCTCATCGATCGCTGCCGCCAGGAGAAAAAGATCATTCGCGACGAACCGGACATCCTTCATCATATTCACGAGATTCTGGATCGCCATCACCTGCGCCTGGAAAAGACCAATGCTTACAGTTCGCATGACTTGAAGCTCATTGTCACGCCCCTGACCAATCTGCGCCGGGAACGTTTTATGGGCCTCTGAGGGGTGGGCCCGCCCCGTCGCGGATCATCTTCCCCACGAGCCCATGGGGGCTGTTTCGGTTCGCTCGCCACCTCCCCGGTTGCCGTCAGGAACCGCCGCCTCTCCGTCGAAGCACAGACCGGCATCGGCCCATGAACCGGCGGCCGTATTTTTTGATGCATATGATGTTGCATGTTGCCATTTTATTGTTGCAATATGAAACATTTTCAGACAACATTTTTTATAATTTCTTTTTTTATGGAGGTTAGATAATCGCAGATATTGTTCTCATACTGGCACAAGACTTGCATTTCAGCCCTGTGCCGCTGAGCGGCTGAAGGAGCGGTTACGATGTGCGAGATGCTGGCCAACAAATACCTGGTGGATGGCGAATTCGAAAAAGCCATTATGATCTACGAGAAAATTCTGGCCCACGAGCCTGTTTCCAAATCTTTGCTTTACTCGCTTCTGGTGGCCTATGCCCTGACGGGCCGTTGCGAAGAGTCCATCGAGGCGACCCATAAAATCGGCCACTACTTCGAAATCATCGAAAAGGAAGTCTTGCGACAATATCGCAACCGATTGACCGGTGAAGCACTGCAAAAACTGGAAACGTGCCGTCAGACCGTCTGCCGGCGGACCGAGACGGAAAACACCGTCCTGGTCCGGCTGATTTTGGCAGAACTGGCGGGCGACAGCGACGAAGTGAATCGCTGTTTGACACAATTGAAATCCATCAACCCGGATATTCACATTATTTAACATAGACGAGGTGATGCCTTATGATGAACCTTCCACGCTACCTGTTGATACTGTTACTGCTAATGGCCGGTCATACACCGGCCACGGCCCAGGAGACGGCCGCCGCCGAACCATTGACCCTGTCCACGGCAGCGCGTATCGCCCTCAACAAAAATCCCCGGGTGCAGGTCGCCGCCCACGATCTCCATGCGGCCCAGGCCCAGGTCAAACAGGCCCGGGCCATGTTTCTTCCGCGGGTGGATTTCAGGGAAACCTTCACCAACGGCAACAATCCGGTGTACGTCTTCGGAACCCTGCTGGGGCAAAAGACCTTCAGCGAGATGAATTTCAGCATCCCCAGTCTCAACGAACCCGATCCACTCAACAACTTCAAGAGTGAAGTCACCCTCTACCAGTCCATCTGGGAGGGGGGCAAGATCCGCGCCCAGAACCGTATCGCCAACCTGAACGAACAGATCCAGGTGCAGGAGCAGGAACTCACGCGCCAGCAGGTGATCTTTGACGTGGTGCGGCATTACTACGCCGTGCAATTGAGCCGGCAGCGTACGGCCACGGCCGAAGCCGCCCTGCACTCGGCCGAGGCTAATGCCAAGCGCATCCAGGACCTGCTGGATAACGGCCTGGTGGTGAAATCGGACCTGCTGCGCATCCAGGTTTTCCAGGCGGAAATGCAGCAGGCCCTGTTCGAGGCGGAAAACCAGCTGCAGCTGAGCCGGGCCGCGCTGGACGCCGACCTGGGTCGTGATTACCATGCCTATACGACCTATGAGCTGGCCACGCCCCTGGAAAAAATCCAGGTTAGCCTGCCCGACGAGCGCAGCCTGCTGGACCAGGCCCTGCAAAACCGGCCGGAGGTCCTCACCCTCCGCTCGGCCATCACGATCGCGGAGAATCAGGTCCGCCATGCCCAAGGGGATTACCTGCCGGGCGTCGGCTTCTTCTCCACCCTGGAGTACAATGTGGGAACGCAGGCCGACGCTCGCGGCGGCAACTACCTGCTGGGCGTCCAGCTCCGCTGGAACATCTTCGACGGTTTCGCCAAGGGCGCCCGGGTGGCGGAGAATCGGTCCCGCCAATACGGCCTGGAGATGAAACTCGACCACCTGACAGACATGATTTCCCTGCAGATCAAGGACAACTACCTGAGAATGCGAACGGCCCATCAGCAGTACGAGGTGGCCGCCGCTGCCGTTTCCCAGGCGGAAGAGGCCTTGCGCATCACGCGCGACCGGTACGAATCCGGCTTGGCCACCCTGACGGATCTGCTGGCGTCGGAGACCGCGCTGACCGGCGCCCGCACGCGGCTGAGCCAGGCGCAATACCAGTACAATGTGGCCTATGCCAACCTGGAGCTGTCGGCCGGCACCCTGACCCTGAACAGCCCTTTGTTCCAGTAGGTGCCCATCCACTCAAACCCAACGAAAATAACCATGGAGGATATCATCATGAAAACCAAATACTTCGTCATCACGGGCGTTTCGCTGATCATACTGGCCCTGGCCGCCTGCTCCGGCGGAGTGGAACCCGGGCATGTCCAGCCGGAGCGGCAGACCCTGCGCGACGTGCCGGTGATGGATGTCATGGCCGGTGAAGAGCCGGTGCAATATGTCACCACCGGCACGGTGACGGCCCACAGCACCGCCGCCGTATCGAGCAAGATCATGGGAGCGGTGCGCCGCATCCTGGTGGAAGAAGGAGACACGGTACGTACCGGCCAGCTGCTGATGATTATCGATGATCGCGATATCGTCGCCCGGGTTCAGCAAGCGGAATCCATGCAGGCCGAAGCGGAAAGCGCTTTAGAAGAAGTGGCCCAGGCCATCGATGTCGCCGAGGAAGGCCTGACGGCCGCTACCGCCCAGAAGGAGCTGATGGATGCCACCTACCGGCGATTCGAGAACTTACGGCAGAAGGAATCCGTCAGCCAGCAGGAATTCGACGAAGTTCAGGCCCGCTGGGAAGCCGCCAACGCCGCGGAGGCCCAGGCCCGGGCCATGGTGGAATCCGTTCGGGCCCGAAAGCAGCAAGTGAGCAGCCGTATCCAGCAGGCGAAGGCGGGAGTGGAAGAAGCCCGCTCGTACCTGTCCTACGTGCGTATCGTGTCACCTTTTGCCGGACGCGTGGTAAAAAAATTGACGGATGTCGGTTCCATGGCCGCCCCAGGATTGCCGCTGCTCATGGTAGAGAAGGAGGGGCAGTTCCAACTGGAGGTCGGTGTGGACGAATCCATGATGCGCTTCATTTCACTCGACATGAACGTCACGGTGGAAATCCCCACTGCCGGCTTCCGTAGCACTGCCTGCCCGCTGGCGGAAATCGTCCGGGCGGTGGATCCCATGAGCCGAACCGTGAAAGTGAAGGTGGGTCTGCCCGCAGAGGAGGCTATCCAAAGCGGCCAGTTCGGTCGGTTGATCTTTCCGGCGGGCCGGCAGGAGGTGATCCGTATCCCGGCTACGGCGCTGTTACGCAAAGGCGCCCTGGACGGCGTCTACGTGGTCAATGACGACAACGTGCTCCGCTGGCGCATCATCCGAACGGGCAAAACGGTGCAGAACCAGGTGCAGATCCTGTCCGGCCTGAGCGCCGGCGAGCGCATCGTAGCCCGTAATCCGGAGCTGATGATGGACGGCGCCAAGGTGGAGGTGAATTCATGAGTCGCGTAGGCATCGCCGGCAAGCTTGGCCACTATTTCATGGAGTCCAAGCTGACGCCCATCATCATTATCGCCGCCCTGCTACTGGGGATCTTCGCCGTCATGAACACCCCGCGTGAAGAGGAGCCGCAGATCGAAGTGCCCATGATGGACATCTTCGTCATGCTGCCCGGCGCCTCGGCCAAGGAAGTGGAGACCAAGGTCACCACGCCTCTGGAGCGAAAAATCTGGGAAATAACGGGCATCGAGTACGTGTACTCCACTTCCATGCCGGGCATGGGCATGCTGACCGCCCGGTTCTACGTGGGAGAGGATCAGGAACGAAGCCTGGTCAAGCTGTATAACAAACTGATGAACAACATGGACATGATGCCGCCGGCGGCCATGATGCCGCTGGTCAAGCATCGCACCATCGACGACGTGCCCATCCTGGCCCTGACGTTTTGGAGCCATGAGATGGATCACTATGGACTGCGGCGCGTGGTGGCCGAAGTCCGAGACGAGGTCAAGAAGCTCAATGCCGTGTCGGTGGCCGACATCATCGGCGGCCAGCCGCGTGAGATCCGCGTCGTGCTGGATCCCGCCCGCCTGGAGGCCTATCATCTGTCGCCGCTGCACATCATGGGGATGCTGCAGAAGGCCAATTACGAGCTGCCGGCGGGGGATTTCCAGCGCGGCAACCGGGAATTCCGCGTGGAAGCGGGCGACTTTCTGGCCGGCAAGGAAGACGTAGCAGACCTGGTGGTGGGCATCGCCAACGGCATGCCTGTGTACCTGAAGAATGTGGCCGACATCACCGACGGTCCCGGTGAAACGGATAATTACGTTTTCATGGGCCTGGGGCCGCAGGCGGAGGAAAAAGGGATCACCGATCCCACGCAGAGCGAGCTGGAATACCCGGCCGTCACCCTTTCCATTGCCAAACGCAAGGGCGCCGACGCCTTCCAGGTGGCCAATGAAATCCTGGCCAAGGTGGAAGCCCTCAAGGGCAACCTGCTCCCCGCGGAAGTGTCCGTCACCGTCACTCGCAACTACGGTGCCACGGCCAATGAAAAGTCCAACGAGCTCATCACCCATCTGCTGGGTGCCATTGCCGCGGTCCTGCTGGTGGTGGCCCTCTCCATGGGCGGCCGCTCGGCGCTCATCATCTTCATCTCCGTGCCGGTGACCTTCGCCCTGACGCTGCTGGTTTACTACCTGCAAGGTTTTACCCTCAACCGCGTTACCTTGTTCGCCCTCATCTTCGTCACCGGCATCGTCATCGACGATTCCATCATCATCGCCGAGAATATTTACCGCCATTTCTCCATGAAGGTACTGCCCAAGATGGAGGCGGCGGTGACGGCCGTCAACGAGGTCGGCAATCCCACCATTCTGGCGACCCTGACGGTCATCGCCTCAGTGCTGCCCATGGCCTTCGTGGGCGGCCTTATGGGACCCTACATGCGGCC